>CAJJZO010000078.1 GCA_905197585.1 uncultured Collinsella sp. | reverse complement strand
ACCTCAGCAAACTTTGAAGGCATCGATGTTTGGCGGCGGGGGAGAATCTCGGTCAACATCTCAACCGAGCCGATCATGGGATTCTTTGAGGTCAACATCTCGGCTCCACAGGGGATCGCCGCCAGCGACGACGCCCGCGACCAAGTCGAAGCAGACCTGTTTGCCGATGCGACCCAGGTGGCCCTGCGCTATATCCTGCACGAACACCACGGCGGTCGCGCGGAGTCGTACAACTTGTTCTTCTACCACATGGACGGCCGGACCATTGCCAAGGCGCTGCCACGTTGGGTGGTTTCGCCCTACTTTGTGGGCTATCGTTTGGCCCAGGTCAATGCCGAGACCACGCTCGATATCGATGCTGAGCGCCTACGCGCGCATCTGGAAACGCTCGTATAGCAAGGTTAACACCCGCGTAATGCGGACAGTCTAGCGTGCCATGGCGTCGCGGCCGGCTTCGACGCGCTTGCGCTGGGCGGCGCGCTCCTCGCCGGTCAGACGCTCAAAGAGATGCCCGATAAGCGAGGCGAGTACCTGCTGAAACAGCGTTCCGCACATGACGGGAAACACGACTTCGCCCGGAAAGTACTGCGTGGCGATGACGGCGCCCGAAGAGATGTTACGCATGCCGCAGGTAAAGCACATGGTGGTCGTCTCGCTATATGGCAGATGCAGCGTATGGGCGACCAGAAAACCGAAGACAAAGCCACTGATGGCGAAGACCAAAATAAAGAGGGCGACTTCCAAGCGCACCGCGTTCATGTGCAGCACGTACTCGCTCATGGCGGTGGAGTTGGAGGCGATAACGCCCATCATCATGAATTTGCAGGCGGGCGAGAGCACGGGGGAGAGTTTTTCGTGCCCCCATCCGCGCGTGAGCTCGTTGATCACGATGCCGAGCACGGCGGGGATGGCGATCATAAAGGCCATGTCTTGCATCATGCTCGGCACATCGATCGAGACGGTGGCGCCCAGCAGGAGCTTGAGCGTAAGAGGAATCGTCACAGGCGAGATAACCGAGGACGTCAGGATAATGGTGAGCGCGAGCGGGCCGTTGCCGCCGAACATGCTAATCCACATAAAGGCAGTGACCGCCACGGGTACGCTGTACTCGAGCACGATGCCGCAGACAAGGTTGGGATTGGAGCCAAAGAATAACGATCCCATGGCATAGGCCGCGATGGGAATAAGCGCCGCCGAGACGAGCAGTGCCAAAATCAGGTGCAGGGGACGGCGGAACACCTCGGCTACCTGGTGGAAGGTGTTGCTGAGCGCACCCTGAAACGTCATAAAGGCGAAGAGGGCGGGAACAATGGGCTTGAGCACGCCAATCTGCTGGGGAAAGAGCACGCCGAGCGCCACGCAAATCGGAACGATGACCTGCATATGCCCCGCGAGGAACTTTCCCAGTCCAGCCCATTGCTTCATATGTCCCGTGACTCCCTTTATCCGCGAACTCGTTTGTATGGATATGCTAGACGCTCGTATGCGTCCGTGCGGCTGAAACGCTCGATTATTTCGAGGGTATTACCGGCATCGTTTACCGAAACCGCGGCGTGCTGCGGCGATTGGCGTCCGCGCTGCACGGTATAATAAATCCGTTCAACAGATCTGCCTGCCGAAGCGGGCATACACAGAGGACTCATCGCTATGAACCGTGAGAGGTATCGCGGCGACCTGCCCCTATCGAGGGTGGGTGCCTATGTCATCGCTTAAGACGACGCATCGCTGGGCGGTCGCTCAGCAAAACCCCGAGCTCGAAAAGGAGCTTTCGGCTGGTCTGGGCATTCCCGGGCTGGTGGCGCGCATTATGGTCGCGCACGGCATTGACTCCATCAAAGAGGGCCAATTGTTTTTGACACCTTCGCTCGATCGCGACTGGGCCGACCCACTCATTATCCCGGGCATGTCGGTCGTTGCCGACCGCGTCGAGCGTGCTATTCGCAACCACGAGCACATTGCAGTCTTTGGCGATTTTGACGTTGACGGTATTACGTCGACCTGCCTGTTGACCGAGGCGCTGCGCACGTTTGGCGCCGATGTCACGCCGTTTATTCCGCATCGCTTTGATGAGGGCTACGGTCTTTCGCGCGCGGCACTCGATCGCGTTAACGAGCTCGCTCGCCCCCAGCTGATCGTGACCGTCGATAACGGCATTGCCGCCAAGGAAGAGGTTTCCTATTTGGAGGACCTGGGGATCGATTTGGTGGTCACGGACCATCACGAGCCCTCCGACCAGGTGCCGCAGGGTGTGCCCCTGACCGACCCCAAGCTCGAGGACGAGGGCCCCTCGCGCGAGCTTGCCGGTGCTGGTGTGGCGCTCAAGCTGGTGCAAGTCCTGGGTGAGCGCCTGGGCAAGCCGTCGTATTGGCGTTCGCTAATCGAGGTCGCGGCGCTGGGCACCGTGTCCGACATGATGCCGCTCACGCCCGAGAACCGCGCGCTGGTTGCCGAGGGCATCCAGCAGATGCGCGTAACCGCTCGCCCCGGCTATATCGCGCTTGCCGCGCTCGCCAAGGCGGACCTTTCGAGCATTACGGCGGATGGCCTGTCATTCTCGCTCATTCCCCGCTTAAACGCTGCCGGTCGCATGGCCGATCCCAAGCTGGCGCTCGACCTGCTGCTTGCCCGCAATCCCATCGAAGCAAGCGCGCTGGCGGCTGAGCTCGAGGAAATCAACCGCCAGCGCCGTGAGATCGAGGCGGAGCTCACGCGCGATGCCATGGCAAAGGTCGAGGAGACCTATGACGGCGGACGCGCGATCGTCGTGGGCGGTGAAGGCTGGCACGAGGGTGTCAAGGGCATCGTGGCAAGCCGTCTGACCAACCGCTATCACGTGCCGGCGCTGCTGTTCTCGATCGAGGACGGTATCGCGCGCGGCTCTGGTCGCTCGGTGGGCAAAGTTAACCTGTTTGACGCCGTCGAGCGCTGTTCCGACCTGCTGATTCGTCGCGGCGGACATGCCGGTGCGGTGGGAGTGACCATCGAGGCATCCAAGCTCGATGAATTCCGTCGTCGCCTTTCCGCCGTGCTGTCCGAGCTTCCCGCCGAGGACTTTGAGGACACCGACGAGGTTGCCGCCACGGTCGACCTCTCCGAGCTGAATATTGAGACCATCGAGCAGATCTCCCGCCTTGAGCCGTTTGGCCAGGGCAATAAGGTGCCGCTGTTGGCGGCCGAGGGCGTGACAATGTGCGATCGCGCCGTGGTGGGCAAAACCGGCGAGCACATGCGCTTTGTGGCGACCGATGGCGCCGCGAGCGTGCCGGCCATTATGTTCCGCGTGCCGCAAATCGATAAGCTCATCAACTGCGATAGCGCTGTCGACTTGGTGTTCGAGGCCGTTGCCGAGCATTGGCAGGGGCGTGTGAAGCCCAAGCTCATGATCAAGGATGTTCTGGTTCGCGATACCACGCTGCCCAGCGTCGACGATCCGGCATGCGAGCTTCGTCGTGGCGTGCAGCCGGCGGATTCCGGCCTGCGCCTGGAGTCGCGTAAACGCGAGACGCTCGCCCAGCTTTCTTATGCTGAGCTCACGCGCTCGCTTATCCATAGCTTTATCGGCTCGAACCAGCCGCACCGCGCGCAGGTCGAGGCGCTCGATGCCCTGGCCGATCACCAAAGTGTTCTGGCCGTTATGGGAACGGGGCGCGGCAAGTCGCTCATCTTCCATGTGCATGCCGCGCGCGAGGCGGTTCTTCGCGGGCGTGCGAGCATCTTTGTCTATCCGCTGCGTGCGCTCGTTGCCGACCAGGCCTATCACCTCTCGTCGACGATGGCTGCGCTCGGCATTGGCGTCGGCGTGTTGACCGGCGAGACCGTGGAGGCGGCGCGCGATGACGTGTTTGCCGGCTTGGCTTCGGGTCGCACCGGTATCGTGCTCACGACGCCCGAGTTCCTGTCTATCCACCGTGACCGCTTTGCGCGTTCGGGCCGCATCGGCTTTGTCGTTATCGATGAGGCGCACCACGCCGGCCTTGCCAAGGGCGGCGACCGTAGCGCCTATCTCGACATGCCCGATATCCTCAAAGCCCTGGGCGACCCGGTCGTTATGGCTGCGACGGCCACCGCGACGGCTCCGGTCGTGGCCGAGCTTGCCCGCATGTTGCCGATCACTCGCACGGTGGTCGACGAGACGGTGCGCGAGAACCTGCAGCTCGAGGACGACCGCGACCTTGCGAGCCGCGAGAACCGTTTAGTGTCGATCGTGGCGACGGGGGAGAAGACCGTCATTTACGTCAATTCGCGCGACCAGTCCGTGGCGCTCGCCAAGACGTTGCGCAAGCGTGTGCCCGATTGCGCAACCCATATCGCGTTCTATAACGCGGGGCTTGCGCGTTCCGATCGCCGCCGCGTGGAGGAAGCATTCCGAGACGGAAGCCTCAGCTGCATCGTTTCGACCTCCGCCTTTGGCGAGGGTGTCAACCTGCCCGATATCCGCCATGTCGTGCTCTACCACATGCCGTTTGGCGCCATCGAGTTCAACCAGATGAGCGGACGTGCCGGCCGCGATGGCCAGCCCGCCGTGATCCATCTGCTCTATTCGTCGCGCGACGCCCGCATTAACGAGCGCCTGCTCGACTGCTATGCGCCCGAGCGCGACGAGCTCGTCACGCTCTATCGCGCGCTGCAGACCATGTGGCGCTCCAACCGCGGCAAAACCGGGGACGATTCCTTTAGTGCGAGCGATATCGACATCGCGCAGATGTGCCTTGCCATCGATGCTCGCACGCCGGTCGACGAGCGTTCGGTGGAAAGCGGCCTGGGAATCTTCGAGGAGCTTGGTTTCTGTCGAGTTTCGGGGTTTGACGACACTCGTCGCATCGCGATGGCCGAAAACCCCGGCCGCGTGCAATTGAGCAGGTCAATTCGCTATTTGGAGGGCTTGCGCTCGCGCATGGAGTTTTCGGCTTTCCGGAGCTGGGCGCTCGATTCGTGCGCTTCTGATATGCTAGCCAAAGTTAACCGCCCGATCGTACCGCGGGCCTAGGGGAAGGGGACCTCGATGGATGCCGCAGCCCGTACCGCCCATGATTCCACCCTCCAGCCGTTTTCGGAGATGGAGCACTATAAGCATGCCGATGAGCTGCCGCCCGAGATTATGGCGGACAGCTACGACAAGCTGGAGCGCCTGTGCCTCAAATATATGAATGAGGACGACTTTTCTAAGGTTGAGCAGGCCTACTGCTTTGCCGCCGAGAAGCACTGCAACCAAAAGCGCCGCTCGGGCGAGATGTACATTAACCATCCCGTCGAGGTTGCCATCATTTTGGCCGATCTCAAGATGGACTGCGATGTGGTGTGTGCCGCGCTGCTGCACGATACCGTCGAGGATACCGAGACCTCGCTCACCGATGTTTCCGGCCTGTTTGGCGATACGGTGGCCGAGCTCGTCGATGGCGTGACCAAGCTCACCAACATCGAAGTCGACAGCATGGACGAGAAGCAGGCGCTCACGCTGCGCAAGATGTTCCTCGCCATGTCCAAGGACATCCGCGTCATCATCGTTAAACTTGCCGATCGTCTGCACAACATGCGAACGCTGGCAGCCCTGCGCGAGGATCGTCGCCTGTTTAAGGCTCGCGAGACCATGGACGTGTACGCGCCCTTGGCCGACCGCCTGGGCATGAGCTCTATTAAGTGGGAGCTCGAGGACCTGTCCTTCTTCTACCTGGAGCCCGATGCCTACCAGCGCATCGCGCGTATGGTAGCTGAGTCGCGCGAGGTCCGCGAACGCTACCTTGCCGAGACCATCAAGACGCTTACCGATGAGCTCAACCGCATTGGTCTGGAGGACTTCCAGATCAACGGCCGCTCCAAGCACTATTGGTCCATCTACCAAAAGATGAAGCGCAAGGGCAAGGAGTTCTCCGAGATCTACGACCTGGTGGCGCTGCGCGTTATTACCCATTCGGTGCGCGATTGCTACTCCACGCTCGGTGCGGTGCATACGCTGTGGCACCCTATGCCTGGTCGCTTTAAAGACTATATCGCCATGCCTAAGGTCAATAACTACCAGTCGCTCCACACGACGGTCATCGGCCCTACGGCTCGTCCGCTCGAGATTCAGATTCGAACCTACGAGATGCATGAGCAGGCCGAGTACGGCATTGCCGCCCACTGGCTATATAAGAAGTCGGGCGGATCGTCTGCTTCCAAGACCAATGACGCTCAACGTTTGGACGACCAGATCAACTGGCTCAAGCATTCGCTCGATTGGGCGGCTTCCGACGAGATCACCGATGCCAAGGAATACCTGCACTCGCTGAAGGTCGATCTGTTCGATCAGGAGATCTTTGTCTTCACGCCCAAAGGCGAGGTCATGGCGCTTCGGGCCGGCTCCACGCCGCTCGACTTTGCCTATGCCGTTCACACCGAGGTGGGAAACCACTGCGTCGGCGCCAAAATCAACGGTGCGGTGGCTCCGCTCACGCACGAGATCAAGACGGGCGACCGCGTTGAAATCCTGACTAACAAGAGTTCCAAGCCGTCGCGCGATTGGCTCAAGATCGTTAAGACACCTTCCGCCAAGTCAAAGATCCGCCGCTATTTTGCCGCTGCGACCAAGGACGACGACGCTGCCGCCGGTCGCGATATGCTGGCCAAGGACCTGCGTAAGCGTGGCTATGGCATTTCTACGCCGCGTTCGACGCGTGCACTCAACGCCGTGGCGGAGCAGTTTAACTTCAAGCAGCTCGAGGACCTGTTTGCCGCCGTCGGTGCCGGCAAGGTTGCCCCGCGCGCTGTGGGCAATAAGGTCGAGCAAATCTTGGACCCCAAGCCCGAGGAACAGCTCACCAAGGCCGAGGCTATCGCCGAGGTCGTGAAGCAGCCCGCTCGCGGCTCCAACCGCAAGCCGCAAAAGCGCGGCAAGAGCGCCAGTAACGGCATTATCGTCAAGGGCGAGAGCAACAGCGGCCTGCTGGTCCGTCTGGCTCATTGCTGCAACCCCGTGACGGGCGACGACATCGTCGGCTTCATCACGCGCGGTCGCGGCGTTTCGGTGCATCGCGCCAACTGCCCTAACGTCAAGGGTCTTATGGAACATCCCGAGCGCATGATCGATGTGGAGTGGGACGGCGCTGCCGACACCCTCTTCCAGATCGAGATCGTGGTCGAGTGCCTGGACCGCATGGGCCTGCTCAAGGATGTCACCATTGCCATTGGCGATGCGGGCGGTAATATCCTTTCTGCCGCCACGTCGACCAACCGCGAGGGCATTGCAACCCTGCGCTTTATGGTCGAGATCTCGGACGCGAGTGGCTTGGATCCGCTGCTGGCCTCTATCAGCAGCGTTGACTCGGTCTACGACGCTCGTCGTCTTATGCCCGGCGAGGGTGGAGCCCAGCTTAAGCGCCGTGTGTAGGTGCGAGAGCCTCTCAGCATCATAGATATTGGTTACGTTCGAGGCATCGTTTGGTGCCTCGAACGTATTTTAGAAGGAGGGTATGCGCATGGGCGATATGACTTTGGACCTGACACCCCGAGGTGCGGCTTCGATTGAGGCACTCGTCAACGGCCCGATTCAGACCAACAGCTACGCCGTGATTTCGAATGACGAGTGCTTAATCGTCGATCCGGCGTGGGAGGGCGAGCGTCTTGTGGAGCATATCCGCACCGCGCATCCCGAGGTGCGCGTACTCGGCTCTGTCTGCACGCACGGTCATGCCGACCATGTTGGCGGGGTTGCCGGGGTTCGAGCTGTCGTTGGCGACAGCGCACTATATGAGTTGTGCGCTAAGGACGTGACGGTACCTCGCGCAAATATCGAGGAGCAGCGCGCCATGTGGGGCATCGAGACGCCCGATCCGGGTGAGCCGACGCGCTTGCTTGCCGAGGGCGATACAATCGAGGTGGGCGACGTCTGCCTGCAGGTGATCGAGACGCCGGGGCATACGCCGGGCGGCATCGTCCTGTTCGCCGCGACCGAGCAGGGGAACATCGCCTTTGTGGGCGACACGCTTTTCCCGGGCAGCCACGGTCGTACCGATCTTTCCGGCGGTGACGAGGCGGCGATT
>CAJJZO010000077.1 GCA_905197585.1 uncultured Collinsella sp. | reverse complement strand
CGCCCAGCAGCGCGCGGAAGGTGTAGCGCGGAACGATGCCGTGCTTGAGCAGGTAGGCGCCGGCGTAGAGCGACAGCACGGCCGGACCCTTGTCGTCGATCACGCCGCGGCCGAGCAGCCAGCCCTCGCGACGCTCCATCGCAAACGGGTCGGTGTTCCAGCCGGGGCCGGCGGGAACCACGTCCACGTGGCAGATAGTCGCGAGCTGTTTGTCGCCGCGGCCCGGGATATCGGCGATTCCCACATAGCCCTCGTCGTCGCTCGTCTGATAGCCGAGCTTCTGCGCGATGCCGAGCGCGCAATCGAGCGCGTCACGGACCGGGCGGCCAAACGGCGCGCCGGGCTCCGCATCGGCAGAAACTGCCACGGACGGATAACTCACCAGCTGCTCGATATCGGCGACGACATCCTCCCAGACCTCATCGACATACTCGGCAACGCTCTGCTCCACCTGATTCATGGACGACCTCCTTACCAATGAGCGGCGAGCGTGCCCGCCCCTCACATCAAATACTTATATAGCGAAAAGTTTAGCAAGCTCGGCCACCGAGTGCACCACTGCATCGGCACCCGCCGCCTCGTGCTCGCCCGGCGCCGCCGCGCCCGAATAGATACCAATGCACGGCACGCTCATCGCGTGCGCGCCCTCGACGTCGTTAAAGCGATCGCCGATCATCACGGCATCGCCCGCGGCCGCACCCAAGGCCGCCAACGCGTCGCGGACCGAATCGGCCTTGGTCTCGCGCCCCTGCGGCGGATTCATGCCAACCACCGCCTCAAACTGAGAAAGTCCCAGCTCATGCACCATGTCAATGCACTTTGCTTCCATGCGAGACGTCGCCACGGCCAAGCGATGCCCCTGCGCGACAAGGCCATCGAGCAGCTCGGGGATTCCATCGAACACGGGATACTCTTCCGGTCCCAGCTCATCAAAAAAGGCACGGTACTCGTCGGCCACCACAAGCGACTCCTCGCGCGTAAAGCCGTAAAAGTCGTGGAAGCTCTTCCACAGCGGAGGCCCGATCATGCGACGCAGGTCACCCATCTGCGCCTCCGAAAACCCGCGCGCGGCCAACGTCTTGCGCGTCGAGGTCATCACCGCTCGACCCGTATCTGCCACCGTGCCATCGAAATCAAACAGCACGACCGGCCGCTTGCATATCTCCAGCGCCTCCATCGGCATCCCTCTTCCCCAGTTGACGATTTCCACACCGACACTTCAAACTGTTGACTATTCAACAATTGAACCTAGAAATGTGGAACGACTCCACTATACTTGTCGCACTTTGCTCTCAGAAGGCGGCGCCGTCGCGCCCCAACGAAAGGTGCAATTATGTCTTTTGCCATCATAACCGACTCCACGTCGGACATCTCCCCCGCCCGTGCTCAAGAGCTTGGCATCTACGTCATTCCGCTGCATGTGATTATCGAGGGCGAGGACCTGCTCGACCAGGTGCAGATTACCGCCCAGGAGTACGTCGCCCGCATGGCCGGCTCCGAGCAGCTGCCGCACACCTCGCAGCCGAGTGCCGGCGAGTTCAAGGAACTCTTTGACCGCGTGCGCGCCGACGGCCACGATAGCGCCATCTTTATCTCGCTGTGCAGCGAGTGGTCCGCCTGCTATGCCAACGCCAGCCTGACGGCCGAAACGCACGAGCTCGACGTGCGCTGCATCGACTCGCGCACCGGCTCGGGCGCCGAGGGCCTGCTGGTGGAGTACGCGCTGGCCATGCGCGAGGACGGCCGCAGCCTGGACGAGACCGAGGCGCAGATCCGCGCGACGCTGCCCGACGCCCACCTGCTGCTGATTCCCCGCACGCTCGAGAATCTCGTTAAGAACGGCCGCGCGCCCAAGCTCGCCGGCCAGCTCACGCAAATGCTCAACATTCGCCTGGCCGTTTCGCCGGAGTGGAAATCGGGCGAGATCAAGGCCATAAAAAAGGGCCGCGGTGCCAAGCGCATCGTTACCAACACCATGGCCGATTGCCTCGCATTTTTGGCCGAGTATCCGGGCTCCAGCGTGCGCGTGCTCACGACCGGCGCCGCCGAGGAGCAGGAGCTTGTCAACGAGGCACTCGCGGGTCAGGATTACGTAGACGCCGGCACCGGCCCCATCGGCTGCACCATCGCCACCCACGTAGGCGTCGACGCCATCGCCATCAGCTACTGCCCCCGCTACCAGCCCATCCACTAGGGGCACCTTTACCACTCGTGGTGGAATAGGGACTGTTTTCGGCTTATCAGCCGCAAATCAATCCCTATTCCACCGCAACTTAGAAATCGGCAATCAGCCCAGCGGACCCTGAAACAGTTCCTCATGCGAGCCCATTCTCACCAGCCTAATCACTGGGTTAGTCTTATGGGGAAGATAAAGAACGACCACATCGACCAAGCCATCGGATAGGTGGAAATCGATGTGGCCGTTGTAGTTTCCGCCCGGGTTTGAGAGCTCGTGGGCGCCATACTCCGCCGGAAGTGACCCATGAGCCACAAGCTCTGCAACCGCCGCTTTAAACTCACTTTTTAGCTGCGGATGCATGCGCATCGTCCGTTTGTAGTCCGCCTTAAATTGAGCCTCGACTTTAATCTCGAACATCGCTATTCCTCATCGAGGAATGACATAAGCTCATCAGCGTTATTGAATGACGGGCTATCGTCCGGCAAAATCCCCAACTCATGAGCCTCGGCGATCACCATGGCACGCCTCGTCGCCTCGTTGGGCATCTCCGCCCTTCCTACAATCTCAAAAGGAATCTTTCGCTGATTTACCAGCTGCCGAACGGCAAGATTGAGATAGGAATTGAGGCTGAGGCCGACCGAATCCAAGAACTCAGTCGCCTGCTCCTTGAGCCCCTCTTCGAGGCGAACCGTCGTAGGCTTAACCGTTGCAGTAGACATACGCGACCTCCTTGCCCTCGTCTTTTGCATCAGTATACCCAATATAAATGGCAACCTGACGTTAGATAGCATCAGATTGCCATGCATATTCATGTCGCGGTAGACACGATTGCTCTACATCAACCCGCTGAGCGCAATGTCAACGGCCTCGTTGAGGTCGTCGGTGATGTGGACGAGGTCTGGATCGAGCGGGCTAATCATGCCGGCATCCATCACCGGGCCGTTGAGCCAGTCGAACAGGCCTTGCCAGTACTCGCTGCCCACCAGTACGAGCGGCATGCGCTTGACCTTGTGCGTCTGCACCAGCGTGAGCACCTCGAACATCTCGTCGAGCGTGCCGAAACCGCCGGGGAACACGATGGCACCCGAGCTGTACTTAACGAACATGGTCTTACGCACAAAGAAGTAGCGGAAGTCCATACCCAGGTTCACGTATTTGTTGAGCCCCTGCTCGTGCGGAAGCTCGATACCCAAGCCGACCGACTTGCCGTTGGCACTCGCCGCCCCCCTGTTGGCCGCCTCCATAATGCCGGGGCCGCCGCCGGTGATAACCGCCACGCCGCGCTGCGCGATCTTGCGGCCGACCGTGCGCGCCGCCTTGTAGAGCGGATCGGTCTTGGGCGTGCGGGCACTGCCGAAGATGGTCACCGCAGGACCAAGCTCGGCAAGCGCGCCAAAGCCATCGACGAATTCTGCCTGAATACGAAGGACGCGCCACGGATCGGCATGCAACCAGTCGGTTGAATCTTCGGGCGCCAGCAGGTTGGCGTAGGTGTTGTCCTTAGGAATCATGGGGCCGCGCATGACCACGGGGCCGCGGCGGTACGTCTCGTCGTAGGCGGGCTCGCCCTCGACGTTCTCATTCTTAATCATGGGTGCTCCTATCGAAAATAGAAACGGGCGGGATCGCCGCCATGCGCCAAACACCCGCCCGAACATCAACTATTCGTTATTGTACCCTCGATGCATCTAGTGCTTGCAAGCTATCGGTCTGCGGTCGCGCAGCCGGTGTCAGCAAATGTGACGAGCGGTTGCCGCTCAGCCTTTGCCATTGCCCACGCTCTGCAAGCGTGTCTGTCGCCCTTAGTAATCCACCGCCGCAGGGCTGTTCATCCAGTCGCTCACAAACGCGCCGTAGCGGCCCTCGATAATGGCCTGGCGGGCACGCTGCATAAGGTTGAGCAGGTAGTAGATGTTGTGCATCGAAAGCAGAATGCCGCCGAGCATCTCCTTCTGCGTGACCATGTGACGGATGAGCGCGCGGCTGTAGCCGCCCGTGCACACCGGGCAGGTGCAGGTGGGGTCGATGGGGCCGTCGTCGTGCGCAAAGCGCGCGTTGCGGAAGTTAAGGCGACCCTCGCTGGAGAACGCCGTGCCCATGCGGCCGGTGCGCGTCGGCAGCACGCAGTCGAACATGTCGATGCCCACGCCCACGCCGCGCACGAGGGTGGTGGGGTTGCCGACACCCATCAGGTAGCGCGGCTTGTGCTTGGGCATGTACTCGGAAGCCAGCGGCGCCAGCGTCTCGAACATGGTCTCGTGGTCCTCGCCCACCGAGTAGCCGCCGATGCCGTAGCCCGGGAAGTCGCCGCACTCCTCCAGATGGCGCAGCGAGCGCAGGCGCAGGTCCAGGTGCATGCCACCCTGGACGATGCCAAAGAGTGCCTGGTCGTCGCGGGTATGCGCCTTATAGCAGCGCTCGGCCCACATGCTCGACAGCTCCACGGCGCGCTCAACGTAGGCGCGCGTGGCGGGATAGCCCGGGCACTGGTCGAGCTGCATGCAGATGTCGGAGCCGAGTTTCATGGCGATTTCCATGTTGTCCTCGGGCGTCCAGAACACGTGGCGACCGTCGTAATCGTTGACGATAAAGCGCACACCCTCGTCGGTGAGCTTGACGGCGTCGTTGTGGCTGAACACTTGGAAGCCGCCCGAGTCGGTAAGAATGGGGCCATGCCAGTTCATAAACTTGTGCAGCCCGCCCAGCTCGGCGATGGTGTCCTCGCCGGGACGCATGGACAGGTGATAAGTATTGGCAAGCACGATCTGGGCGCCGAGCTGTTTAACGGTCTCGGTAGGAATGCCCTTGACGTTTGCCTTGGTGCCCACGGGCATGAAGATCGGCGTCTCGATGTCGCCGTGCGGGGTGTGCAGCACGCCGGCACGCGCGTGCGTCGTCGGGTCCTCGGCGATCAGGTCGAATTTAAAAAGGCTCTGGTCCATAAACTGGAACTCCTTGGTTGCGGTTCATACGCAAACCATTATACGGGCAACCAGCAAACCGCACCGACTCGACAGAAACTGATGCAAAGGGGGGCAGCAAACGAGCGTGGATTTTCGGACGCCCATCTCATGAGAGTGGATAATCTCCCACTTTTGCCCGAAACACAGACCAAAAACGGGAGATTATCCACTCTCGTTCGGCGGGTACTCATTTAAGTACGTCCCCAATGAGTGGAGCTATTTACTAGCCACGCCAACGCCGATGTTTTGGGAATGTCAGCGAGCGGTCGCCAGAGCGAACAAATTGGCATGAAAAGAGGGCGGCATAGACCTTCTGGTCATGCCGTCCTCTTTGAATGACAAGTTGTCGCTCTGGTGGGCGCGCAGCGTCAACTAGTTACGCGGTTTGGTAAAACCGCGTAACCCAACTAGAAGCGGTTGCCGCGGAAGCCGCCGCCGTTGCGGCCGCCACGATCGCCACCGCGACCGCCACGGTCGTTACCACGGTTGCCGCCAAAGCCGCCACGGTTGCCGCCGCGGTCGCCATAGCCACCACGGTTGCCGCCAAAGCCGCCACGGCCGCCACGATCGCCACCGCGACCGCCGCGGTCGCCACCACGACCACCACGATCGCCAAAGCCGCCGCGACCGCCACGGTCGCCGCCACGACCACCACGGTCGTCACGGCCGCCGCGAGGACCGCGATCCTCGTCCAGGCCCATGGCGACGAGCGGAGCGATAACCTTATCGAGAGCGGCCATCAGCTCGGCGGCCTCGTCGTAAGAAAGCTCGGGCAGGAGCTTCTCCTTCTTGTTGGCAAGCTCGACCAGGCCCTCAGCGGCATCCTCGGCGGCGAAGACAACAATCTTGCGCATATCACCCTCGGCGTCGTCGATGCGGCCGACCAGATCGGCAGCCTCGGCCTCGGCCATCAGGCCATCGAGCTCACGAAGGCGCATGCCCAGCAGGTCGGACATCTCCTTCTGCTCCATCTTGGGCTTGAGGTCAAGAAGCTTGATGGCGCGCTCGATGTTCGCCATGCGCTCGGCCTTGGCCTCCTCCTCCTTGGAAATAGCAAAGCGACGGCTGCGCAGCAGGCGGGCGGCCTTCTGCATCTTGTCCATCAGCTCTTCGTCATCGTAATCAACGGCGGCCTCGACAACCTCGGCCTCCTCCTCGGCGGAAACCTCGTCAGCAGCCTCAACCTCGGCAGCTTCGGTCTCCACGGTCTCGACTGCCTCGACCTCGGCAGTCATGGTCTCGTTCTCGGTCTCGTTCATGATCTCTTCGTTCTCGGACATGAGACTCCTTCTTGGCCCTCTCGGGCATCATCGCCCCATTCGCGGGGCCCGTCGCGCACTCTTTGCGCTTTAAACATTCATGCCTCTCGGCAAAACGTCCATTAGTTTATGGTGTCGCCATCTAATCTAGCTGCAGAATCTATGTGCACACATTAATGCGACATGTGTGACTCGCGACGAGCGTACACCAGCGACGCCACAAACCCGACCACGGCAATCACGGCCGCCACGCGCACGGCAGTTGCAAATCCAATCGCCTGGGCAACGTCGGTCGCAGCGCCAGCCGCGCCGGCAGTCGCTGCAGAACTCGAGAGCAGGCCGATAAACAGGGACGGGCCAAACGATGCGGCAATCATGTTCCACGTGTTAAGCAATGCCGTTCCGTGAGGATGTTCAGCGGCAGGCAGCGTCTCCAATCCGGCCGTTTGCGAGGGGCTCAGCACCAAACCGACTCCGGCATACACCACAACGGTCAGCGCCACAACGACGCCGATGTTCATACTCGCCGCCGTCATCGAGATGGCAGTCTGCCCCACGGCAATCAGGGCAAAGCCGACCGGCAGCAGCGGCCATGCGCCACGGGCGTCCATCACGCGTCCGCCCACAATCGAGGTCACGGCGTTACAGGCAATCGCCGGCAAAATGAGCAAGCCCGCAACAAGTGCGGTCATGCCGTATGCGCCCTCAAAATAGAGCGGCAACAAAACGCTCATCGAGAACGTCGTCATCATCGACACCACCACAAGCAGGCACGCAGGCCAAAAACGAACGCTCGCCATGGGACGCACGTTAAGCACCGGATGCTCGAGTTTGAGCTGGCGGGCCGCAAACAGGCCGAGCAGCACAATGGCGGCGATAAGCGTCACGATGCCGGCAATCAGATTGGTCGAGAACTCGCCTACGGAATACACAAATGCCGTAATGCCGGCGGCGAGCAAAACAACCGACAGAATATCAAGCGTGGTGTTCGAGCGCTCTCCGACATTCTGAACAAGCTTTACGCCCGCCGCAGCGACCACAATGCCGGCCACCAGCGGCACTACGAACACCGCCCTCCAGCCAAACAACGTGCACATAAGACCGCTGATCACAGGTCCAAACGCCGGCCCTAGCGTAATGCAGGCACCACCCAGGCTCAGATACAGACCGAGCTTCTCGCGCGGGGCGCAAGACAGCACCACGTTCATCATGAGCGGAAACAAGATGCCCGATCCCGCAGCCTGTAAAATACGACTTGGCAGCAAAACGCTAAACGACGGAGCGATCAGACACAGGACTTCGCCGGCGACCATACATCCGCATGCGAAAAACAACAGCTTGCGCGTCGAGAAACGGCCGGACAGGAAGGCCATGATGGCCGTAAAGATCGACGTCACAATCATGTAGCCCGAGACGAGCCACTGCGCCGTGGTGGCACTCACCGAAAAGGCCGCCATAATGTCGTGCAACGCCACGTTAATGATGTTCTCGTTAAACGCGGCAACAAAGGCCGCAATATACATAACGACGAGAAGCGCCGCAGTGGCCGATGGCGTTACTTGAACTTGTTGCTGAGATTTGCTCCCCATGCATTTCCTTCCTCTTGGAACGACAGTTG
>CAJJZO010000076.1 GCA_905197585.1 uncultured Collinsella sp. | reverse complement strand
CCCCGGCGCGACATCTCAACATCAAACGCGCGCATCGCTAGCATGTCCCCTCGTTAGGCATCGTCCATGCGTGATGGTCGGTATGCAGCAGCTCCTCGGCCAGTGGCGAGAGCGGCTCGCCTAAGAACTCGCGGTAGCACGCCTGGACATCGGGATTCTCATGCGAGAAGCGAATCTCGGCGTTCGCATCGAGGCCCCAGAGCACCTGGCCACGCTCGGCAGCTAGCTCGCAACCGTCGTGGATGGGCTGACCGCCACCACCGACGCAGCCGCCGGGGCACGCCATGACCTCGACGAAGTCATAGCCCACGCGGCCGTCGCGAATCGCGTCGAGCAGACGGGCGGCGTTACCCAGCCCGTGCGCCACGGCGACGCGCACCTTGGTACCCTCGATATCGGTCACGGCCTCCTTCCAGCCCTCGAGTCCGCGCACGTCAGTGAAGAAGTCGGCATCCGGGTTCTTGCCCGTCGCCAGGTAATATGCCGAGCGCACGGCGGCCTCCATCACGCCGCCCGTGGCGCCAAAGATCACACCCGCGCCCGTGCCGAAGCCCAGCGGCGTGTCGAGCGGCTCCTCGACCAGCGTGTCAACGCTCACGTGGCTCGCGCGGATCATGCGCACCATCTCGCGCACCGTCAGCGCAACGTCCACGTCGGGCGCGCCGCCCTCGCCCATCATGCTCGGCAGCGCACACTCGGCCTTCTTGGCCGTGCATGGCATAACGGACACCACGAACAGACGCTCGGGCTCCACGCCCAGCACCTTGGCGTAGTAGGTCTTGGCGATAGCGCCGAACATCTGCTGCGGCGACTTTGACGTGGACAGGCTGTCGACAAACTCGGGGTAACGTGCCTTCACAAAGCGCACCCAGCCCGGGCAGCAGCTCGTAAACATGGGCCAGCCGCGGCTGTCGCCCTCACCCTTAGCGGCGGCGCCCAGGCGCTCGAGCAGCTCGGAGCCCTCCTCCATAATGGTGAGGTCGGCCGAGAAATCGGTATCGAACACATACTCAAAGCCTACGCGGCGCAGCGCGCAAGCCAGACGCTCGACGGTTGCCTCCTCGCGCGGAATGCCGAGCTCCTCGCCCCAAGCACTACGCACGGCCGGCGCGATCTGCACCAGCACGATCTTGTCGGGATTAGCGAGCGCGTCAAACACGGTCTCGGTGTCGTCGCGCTCGCGCAGCGCGCCCGTCGGGCAATGCGTGATGCACTGGCCGCACGCGACGCAAGCGGTCTTGCCGATCGGCACGCGCCCGCGGGTGCCCACGGCGGTATGCGTGGCGCGGTTGGTCAGGTCCCAAATCCCTAGGCCCTGTACGCTCTCGCACACCTTGATGCAGCGCATGCATTTAATGCACTTGTCGTTTTCGCGGATGATGGGGAAATCGAAATCCCAGCCCTCGCCCGCCAAATGCCTTTGATACGGCAGATAGAAAATGCCCAGGTCGTTGGCAATGGTCTGCAGGTTGCAGTTACCGCTGCGCACACAGCTCGTGCAGCGTGAATCGTGCTGCGAAAGCAGCAGCTGCACGTTGGTGCGGCGCGCCTCGCGGGCCTTGGGGCTGTTGGTGTGGACCACCATGCCATCGAGCACGTAGTTGTTGCAGGCGGCAACCAGCTGGTCGCAGCCCTCAACCTCGACCACGCACACGCGGCAGCCGCCGATCTCGTTCAGATCGCGCAGGTAGCACAGGGTGGGAATCTGGATGCCGACGGACTTGGCCGCGTCCAGGATCGTGGTGTGCTCGGGCACCACGACCTCGCAATTATCGATAGTGAGCTTGACCATATTGAGTGCTCCGCTTTCGGTGTTATCGCTGACAGTGGGGTTGTTGAGCTCTACCATTCCAGGTTCCTCCCTCCGCGGAACGCGCCAAAACCAAAGTGGTCGCAACGCAGGCAGCGGCTTGCCTCCTGGCGCGCCTCCTCCTCGGTAAGGCCCTGCTCGACCAGATTCCAATCGTGAATACGCTCGCCGGCCTCGCGCTCACCCAGCTCGCAGCGGCCGCACTCGTGCTTGCCCTTAAACTGAACGGTCGGCAGCTCCACGTCGAGCTTGATCTTGTGGTCGAAGCCCAGATAGCGGTCGATGTTTGCCGAAGCCACGCGGCCGGCGTTGATGGCACGGATGACGGTGGCGGGGCCGGTCTGGCAGTCGCCGCCGCTAAAGAGGCCATCGAAGTTGGGCACGGCACCGTCCGAGTCGGTGACCACGCAACCCCACTTGCAGGCGATGCCCATGTCCTCAAACGGCTTGGAATCGATGTCCTGGCCAATGGCGACAAACACGCGCTCGCAGGGGATGACGCGCTCGGGCGTAGCGGCGGCACGCGGAGCCGGACGACCGCGGCGGGGCTCGCCGATAATCTGCGGTTGCACGCGCAGGCCGCTCACGCGACCATCTTCGCCCGTCTCGATGGCGAGCGGCGCCGTGAGCTCCAGAACCTCGCAACCCTCGGCCTGGGCGCCGGCAATCTCGGCGTCCTGGGCCGTCATATCGCAGATGCGACGACGGTAGACGATGCTCACCTTTTCGGCACCGCAGCGCACGGCAGAGCGCGCCACGTCCATGGCCACGTTGCCGCCGCCGATGACGCACACGCGCTGGCCGCTCAGGTCGGGCAGCTCGTCGTCACCGATGGCGCGCAGCATCTTGACGGCCGACTCCACGCCGGGCGCCTCTTCGCCCGGAAGGCCGAGCTTCTTGTCGCTATGGGCACCGATGGCCAGGTAGACGGCATCGAACTCGTCGCGCAGGCGAGCGAGCTCCTCGCCGTTCATGGAGTGATCGAGCTCAACGTCGATGCCGGCGCTCAAGATCCAGTCGATCTCGGCCTGCAGGCGCTCGCGCGGCAGACGATAGCTGGGGATGCCGTAGCGCAGCATGCCGCCCAAGTGGTGGCGCTGCTCAAAAATGGTCACCTTGTGGCCCATCACGGCCAGGTAGTAGGCACAGGAAAGGCCAGCCGGGCCGCCGCCGATCACGGAGACGCGCTTACCGGTGTTGTCCACTACATGCGGCTTGTGGTCGTTGAGGTCACTGTGCTCAACGGCAAAACGCTTGAGGGCGAGGATGTTCATGGGGTCGTCGACCATGCCACGGCGGCAATGCATCTCGCAGGGATGCTCGCACACCAGGCCGCAAACGAGCGGCAGCGGGTTATTCTTGCGGATGACCTTGACGGCATCGGCATAGCGGCCGGCCTCGACGAGCGAAATGTAACCGGGAATGTCGACATGCGCCGGACAGCCCGAGACGCACGGGACGCGGGCCTCGCGGTCAAAGCCACAGGAGTGCTCGCGGATGTGGTGCTCAAAATCGTCACGGAAACCGCGGATAGCCGTAAGCGCCATGGCGCCGGCCTCGTAACCGATGGCGCAATCGCTCGAAAGATAGATGGTGCGGGCGGTGCGCTCGATCAGATTGAGCGTGGACTCGTCGGCGCGGCCCTCGAGCACATCGGCGAGCAGATCGCTCAGCGCGCTCAGGCCCACGCGGCAGGGCGTGCACTTGCCGCAGCTCTGGGTGGAGCACAGGTTGACGAGCGCTGCCGTAAACTCAACGGGACACGGGGCGAGCGAACTCACCGCCAGACGACGTCCGAGCGCATCGTGCAGGTCGTCCATGACGGCCTGAGCGTGGCTGCGTTCCATTACGTGCAGTCGAGCCATAAGATCCCCTCTCACATGGCAGCCCGGAGGCGAGGCCGGGCGAAATTGCTACACGCACAACACTGACCTAAAAAGTTGTGAGGTCTCCATACGGTTCGGCAGGCGGTATAAAATGTCACCCTCAGCGGTGAAATAGAACATTACCGCAGATAAATGCCATATTTGATAAAACGCGTTACCAAATTGCAATATTCAATGTGAAAAAGAGCGCCTTACTATTATTCCTTTTTGATCCGTTTTCCTCCGTCCCCTTCGGATCACATGATCCCTTGGGAACGGAGGAAAACGGATCGTTTTTGGTGCAAAAGGGCCAGGTTTGTTTGCACCAATCTCACTTGCGCTAGATGAAGAGCTCGCATTCCTTCCGCACGACGCAAACCTTGCTCAACATCTGGGAAACAGCGGATAGCTTGTTGGGATCAAGCTTGCGAGCGCCTCGCGGACATACGGCGATGCAGCGCATGCAGGAGATGCACGCCTCGCCAGCTGCTCGCTTGGGGTCGCCCTTGTCGATAGCACAAACGGGGCACGCCGCGGCGCATGCACCGCAGGAGGCGCAATCCTCTGTTGCCTCGGGCGCCATGCGGTGACCTCCAGCTTGTTTATAAGGACGATTGCCGGGGATAGAGGGCTCGGACGCATCCTCAGCCAACAGCTTTTGCTGAATTTGCTGAGCAAACTCAGCAAGCTGCGCCGCATCCTGCGCATCCGGACGACCGGCAGCAAACTGTCGCGCAATGGAATGTTCTGCAATGGCCGCAACTGCCGCGATCACCCGGAATCCCGCATGCTTCGCAACGTCCTCCAGCTCTACGAGCGTGTCCTCAAACGCGCGGTTTCCGTAGACGCACACCAGAACGGCCCGCGCTCCGTTGCCGTGAACCATGCCCAACCGGTCAGCCACCACAGCCGGGATTCTACCGGCATACGCCGGCACAGAGATTACGGCCACGTCGTCCTCAGTCATCGAGACAGCGCTGAAATCTAGCCCGCTATCGGTCAGATCGACGGTAACGGTATTCTTGTCCAGTGCCCCGGCCACAAGGCCAGACACCTTCTGCGTTCCACCCGTCGGACTAAACACAATTTCGAATACGCTCATCTAGACACCCTCCCCCTACGTCTGGCAACGCGTCAAGCCGTTTTCACATCCAGCCAGAGTATACGGCACGTGGGATCCCCATTTTGGTGCATCAAGCACCCCAATGCACCAACCCTACGCTGTCTGCCTCTTCGTTTTGTATAAATTACGGTACAGATTGTATATATTTACGGGATACCGCTGTGTTCTCCTGAGGTACCCCATCCTGGCCCGTGCAAAAAACGGAGTATTCTGCAACGTGACCGCGCCAGCAATACCCCGAGCGGGCAAACTTTTAGGGCGCTGCGTCATTTTGGGTTCCGACATGGCGAGAATGACGCGCCCCTGCTCCGGAAAACGACGAAATCTGACTCAGAACGCTCGCCAGGGATATCAGAAGGCCACCGTTGGCGACGTCGAATCATATGCAGACAACTCGAACTGCAGAATACTCCAAAAAATGCACGGCGCACCCCATGAGACCCATTGCCGCATGGCAGGAAACAGGCCCACGGCATCCTCTAGATGCATTCCCAAGGAAATCACATTTGAACTAGCAATCGGATACGGCAAACAAAAAGGGCCCCGAACGTAGTTGCTCGGGGTCCTTGGTTCACCTCGCTCTAGCGGGCGATGCGTATGTTACTTGCGCTTGCCGCCGCCGTCACCGGGACGACGAGAGCTGCCGCCGCGCTTGCCGCCACGGCTGTTGCCATAGCTGCCACGGTTATCGCGACCGCCGGCACGACCGCCACGGGAACCGGCCTGGTTGCCGCCACGACCACCACGATAGCCGCCGCGACGCTCCTCGCGGGTATCGTCGTAGTTGCGCCAGTCATCGCGACGATCGCGGCTGGCACGCGGGTCACGACGATCGCGCGACTCATTCGAACGACCAGCGCCGCCGCGGCCGCCATTGCCGCGAGCGCCCTCGCGACGCTCGCCGCCGCGGCTAACGCGCTCTTCAAAGCGCTTGCCGCCACGGGACTCACCGCCACGAGCACCTCGCTCACCGCGACCCTCGCCGCCGCGACGCTCATCACGGCCACCGCGCTCGTCATCACGACCGGAACGACGGCGGTCGCCCGAACCGCGCTTGCCACCGCGCGAACCGCGGCCCTCGTCCTCGCGCTCGACACGACGACGGCCGCCACGGTCCTCGTCCTCACGACGACGGCGGTGTGCCTCGCCCTGGAACTGCTTGGCACGACGCTCGGCACGGTTGCCGCGCGCAGGCTGCTCAGCGGCACCAGCACCAGCGCGCTCCTCGGCAGCCACCTCGCGAGCCACGCTCTCCACGGCCTCGTCCACGCGAGCCTGAACGCCCTCGCGCACGCGGGTCTTGCCGCCGCGCTTAGGACGGCTCGGGCGCTCGCCGTCGCCGCGACGCTCGTCGCGACCGCGGTTGGAACGACCGGCCACATCGCCGTAGTCATCGCCGTTGCGCTTGCCGTCGCGACGTGCCTGCTCAAGCTTCTTCTTGCTCTTGGACTTGCCGCGCTTGGTCTTCTTCTTCACCTTAAAGGCGGCAGGATCGCGCTCGGGGTCAACGGCGGGCGGGTTGGGGCCCACGTGCAGGTCGCCGGCTTCGTAAATATCGGCCGTCTTGTCCATGAGCTTCTCGATCTCGTAGAACTCGTCCACGTCCTGCTCAGTCACAAACGTAATGGCCCAGCCCAGCTCGCCGGCGCGGCCCGTACGGCCAATGCGGTGGATATAGTCGGTCGGCTCGGCCGGCACGTCAAAGTTCACGACGTAGCGCACGTCGCTAATGTCGATGCCGCGGGCGAGAACATCGGTTGCCACCAGTACGTCGACGGTGCCGTCGCGGAAGGCAGAAAGCGCGCGCTCGCGCTGGGCCTGGCTGCGGTTGCCGTGAATCGCAGCGGCCTTGATGCCCTTGCGCTCCAGACGACGGCAGCAGCTGTCGGCGCGGTGCTTGGTGCGCATAAAGACGATGGTGCGCTCCGGGCCCTCCTTTTTGAGGAACTCGGGCAGCAGGTTGTTCTTGGCCTCGATGGACACCGGGAACACAAACTGGTCGACGGTGTCGGCGGTCGACGTGGCGGGCGCGATCTCCACGCGGGCCGGGTCGCTCACCAGGTCGGCGATCTCGCCCACGGCCTCCTCGTCGAGCGTCGCCGAGAACAGCAGCGTCTGGCGCTCGGCCGGCGTCTCGCGCACAATGCGGCGGACGGCGGGCAAAAAGCCCATGTCGAGCATGCGGTCGGCCTCGTCGAGCACCAGCACCTTGACCTCGTCCAGGTGGCAAGCGCCCTGCTCGATCAGGTCGACCAGACGGCCCGGCGTTGCGACCAGGATGTCGCAGCCGTACTTAAGTGCCGCGGTCTGCGGCTTGTAGCTCACGCCGCCCACGACGGTCACGGCAACATGGCCGGTGACGTCGGCGATTTTGCTTGCGACCTCGTCGATCTGCTGGGCGAGCTCGCGCGTGGGGGTGATGACGAGCATCACGGGGCCGCGGCCGTTGCCCTCGGGCTTTTTTACACCGCGACGGCGGTTGCGGCCGCCGCGCTCGCGCACGGGTTTGGGAGGAGCGATGTGCTCCAGATTGTTCATGGTCGGCAGCAAAAAGGCAGCCGTCTTGCCGGTGCCGGTCTGAGCGGCGGCAAGCAGGTCACGGCCCTCGAGCACTACGGGGATCGAGCCGGCCTGCACGGGTGTGGGCGCCGTGTAGCCCAGGTTCTCGATAGCACGAAGCATCTCGTCGGAGAGGCCCAGCTCGTCAAAGGCGGGCAGGCTCTCGGTAGCGGACTCGACGGCCTGGGCGGCATTGGCCTCATCGGCGGCATCGAAGGCAGCCTGGGTCATGGCCTCGCGGGTCTCGTCCAGAATCTCGGCGTCGGTGACGTCAGATACAGAATTACGCATATGTTGTTGTTCCTTATCTGCACGCGCAATGGGCACGGCATGCGGCCGCGCGGGCGTGCTTGGTAGTGCGCTAATACATACAAAAACAGGTGCGCACAGAGAGGACGTTGCTCAGCACGCTGGCGATCGCTTTGGCAGCCCTATCACGCGCCGTCCAGACGCAGCAGCTCTAAGCGATGGAGCAGATTCGCCGCCGGTTAGTATACCCGCACTCCGTATGCCCCCACGTAAACCACAGATGACGAGGCGGACGAGGTGGGGTCGAGGTGGGCCCGGCTGATTGTCTCAATCTGTAACATCTACAGGGCAAATCTTCCTCTACGTGTTACAGATCGAGACAAACGGTCGACACGTCCCACAAACGTCTCTATCTGTTACAGTTAACGAGTAAAATCTGTACTAATTGTTATA
>CAJJZO010000075.1 GCA_905197585.1 uncultured Collinsella sp. | reverse complement strand
TTGTCGTAAGCTGGTATCACTTATCTTAATGAATGCATACTGTTTGCGAGGTACCCGCCGTGAAACGCTCCACCTATATCGGCCTGCTCGTCTTAGCGTTTGCGATTACCGCAGTCGGCGTAGGAATTATCTATCTCGCATTTCTCCCCGCCTCTGCGACGCAGGCGGCGGTTGAGACCGTAAGCTATCCCATCGAGGTCCTCACCGATATCGTCAAACCCGATTCGGTCACCGTCGATTTTGACGGTACGCCCGCAGCGCTTGGTGTCAGCAACTATCCCCGTATCGAACTTGGGGCCAGGCGCTACACCAAAGATGAGCAGCTTATCGGCAAGGCAACCAGTTTACTCAAAGGCAAGACGTTTAAGCGGTGGTACGGCGCCGCAACATATCGAGCCAAGAATGGCCAAATGGTTGGCGGGTATTATTCGACCCTTGAGCTCGATGCGGCAAACGGGAGCAAATTGTGCAACGTCTCATACGACCCCGGCTGCGTGGACAATGAAGGACCGGGGGTCTATATCTCGGATGGCGACGTAATCTACGTCATGGAGGGCGACCAGACGGCAGTCGTCGATTTTATGGATCGGTGTACCGAGGATGCCTACGAACAAACTTGCGAGCCCGATCCGCAGACAGCGCGCAACAGTGGCTCGGCACGCACTTGGCTATTTGACGATGAAATAACCTGGACCCCATCGAAATAAGGACCCGCCGGGCAGGCAACTTTGTGGTGGTCCCAGTCAATTATTAGCGTCCCTCAAGACCCAATGAGAACGCATAAATGTAGCCCGGGGCCACCCTTTGCCGAACGCGACCCTCGCGAAGCGCGTGAGCGGGCGGGAAAGGGTAAGCCCCGGACGGACAATTAAGTGCGTTACTCGGCAGCGGCCTTGAACTTGTTGTAGTTGATCAGGCAGCCGGCCTTGACGATGGCGCGCTCCTCTGCCGTCATATCGGCAATGTAAAGCTCAATCCGCTCGACCGTGCCGTCGGCGCGCACCACGTAGGCGGCGATGTCCTTCAGGTCGCCATCGAGCGCGGCACGGATACCCGGCACAAAGACGTAGTCGCCCACCTCAAAGTTGGGCTCCGCCTCCATCTGGAAGGGCACCATGCCCCAGTTCATCACGTTGGAGCGATAGCGCTTGGTGGCGTACTCGTGGACGATGTTGGCCAGGCCGCCAATCACGCGCTGGCAGCTCGCGGCCTGCTCGCGGGCGGAACCGTCGCCGGGCTTCTTGGCATAGAGCATAGAGCCGTACTCGGTCGCCTTGGCATCGGCCGTGACACCCGCGCCGGCCAGTGCCTCAAACACGCTGGCAAGCTCAGCATCGAGTGCCGCCAGGTCGCCCGCGGCCTCGCCGGCAACGCGGCGCTTCTCCACGGCGTCGACCTCCTTGGAGCGGCCCACGTAGGCCGGGTCGCGGCGGCTGAGCGTAAACTCGGCCAGGCCCAGCGGGTTGGAGCGGAAGGAGCTCGTCTCGCCCGAGGGAACGAGCTCGTCGGTCGTGGTGACCGGGTCCATGATCTTGGAGCACACCTTGAGCAGGATGTCGTCGCCGAGAGGCTCCATCGCGGGCCACGGCTTGATGTTGGGGCCCTCGACCAGCTCGTCGGCAGGCTCCGCCTTGCCAAAGCCCCAGTACACGCGCTTTTTGTACGGCGCGTCGTCAAAGGTGTACTCGCAGGCCTCGTCCCAAGTCTCCTCGGGCAGGTCGGTCGCCGGCGTCAGGACGCCGCCGTTGGCAGCCGTCGCCGCAATGGAACGGGCGTCCATCAGGGCCACGGCGCTCAGCTGGCCATTACCCGGCTTGGAACCCTCGCGGTTGGGGAAGTTGCGCGTGGTGTGGCGGATGGACAGGCCGTTGTTGGCAGGCGTGTCGCCGGCGCCGAAGCACGGGCCGCAGAACGCCGTGCGCACAATCGCGCCGGCCTCCATAAGGTCGTAGATGTAGCCGCGGCGTGTAAGCTCGAGTGCCACGGGCTGGCTCGTGGGATAGACCGACAGCGAGAACTCGCCGCAGCCGGTGTTGGCGCCCTTGAGCACGCGGGCAGCCTGGACCACGGAGTCGTAGTTGCCGCCCGAGCAGCCGGCGATAACGCCCTGCTGCACGTGCAGCTTGCCGTCGATGATCTTGTCGAGCAGGCTAAAGTGCGTCTTGCCCTCGCCGATCTTGGCGGCCTCGAGCTCCACCTCGCGCAGGATGTCCTCGAGGTTCTCGTTGAGCTCGTCGATCTCAAAGCCGTTGGAAGGATGGAATGGCAGCGCAATCATGGGCTTGATGCTCGACAGATCGACCTCGACGCAGCCGTCGTAGTAGGCAACATCGGCGGGCTTGAGCTCGCGGTAGTCGTCGCCGCGGCCGTGCATGGTCAAAAACGCGTGCGTGTCCTCGTCGGTGGCCCAGATGCTCGACAGGCAGGTGGTCTCGGTGGTCATGACATCAACGCCATTGCGGTAGTCGGTCGTCATGCTCGCGATGCCGGGGCCCACAAACTCCATGACCTTGTTCTTAACGTAGCCCTTGGCAAAGACGGCGCGGATGATGGCGAGCGCCACATCGTGCGGGCCGACGCCGGGACGCGGGGCGCCCGTGAGGTAGATGGCAACGACGCCGGGATAGGCGACGTCGTAGGTGTCGCGCAGCAGCTGCTTTGCCAGCTCGCCGCCGCCCTCGCCCACGGCCATGGTGCCCAGGGCGCCGTAGCGGGTGTGCGAGTCGGAGCCCAAGATCATCTTGCCGCAGCCGGCGAAGTTCTCGCGCATAAAGGAATGGATGACCGCGATATGGGGCGGAACGAAGATGCCGCCGTACTTTTTGGCAGCCGAGAGACCGAAGACGTGGTCGTCCTCGTTGATAGTGCCGCCCACGGCGCACAGCGAGTTGTGGCAGTTAGTGAGTACGTAGGGCAGCGGGAACTGCTCCATGCCCGAGGCGCGCGCCGTCTGGATGATGCCGACAAAGGTGATGTCGTGGCTCGCCATGGCGTCGAAGCGAATCTTGAGTGCCTCGGGATCTCCGGACGTATTGTGTGCCTGGAGGATCGAATACGCGATGGTGCCGCGCTTGGCATCCTCGGGCGTCTGCGTAATACCGCGCTCGGCAGCCTCGGCCGCAGGCACAACCTCGCCGCCGCGCAGGTAGATGCCGTCCTCGTACAGCTTGACCATACTGTCTCCTACTCTGCCCAAAAGATTTGGGCGCATAGCATGCATTCGTTCAATATCGTGCCATAGAACGGTTGCGAGTGGGTTACGAATCTACACGTTCACTTTATCTCGGTAAAGCATAGAACGAGCCCGGTGTAGTGACATCAGACTTGGTGCAAGGAGTGTCCCAAAGTGCCGGCACAAAAGGAACGTCCCCAAGCGCCAGCCAAAAATGGGAGTGGATAATCCCCCTTTCTAGCCCTCAAGCGGACCAAAAGTGGGAGATTATCCACTCTCATATTGTTAGGATTTGCGTCGTAGAGCCGCCGTAACTAAAGATCGGTTCCCGCGCCTAGCAGCTTGCGCATGACTTGCTCGGGGTTGACTGAGCCGTCGCGCGGGGCCAGGGCGGTGATCTTCTTCTGCATCTTGTACTCGTGCAGCTCGTCCTCGAGCTGGCGCACGCGGGCGCGGAGCTTTTCGTTCTCGCGCTCGCGCTCCTCGGCACGCTCCTTCATATCGAGGATGCGCACCACGCCGGCAAGGTTGATGCCTTCGTCGGTCAGCTGGTTGATGAGCTCCAGACGCTCGATATCGGCACGCGAATACAGACGCGTGTTGCCGCCCGAGCGCTGGGGGTTCACCAGGCCCTTGGACTCGTAGACGCGCAGAGTCTGCGGATGCATGCCGGTCAGCTCGGCCGCCACGCTGATCATGTACAGCGGTTTGTTCCTATTGTCCTCGGCCATGCTACCTGACCCCTTTCCGTCTCGCACATCTCCATCATAAGCCTGCGGCCAGCCCGTGGGCCACGCAACCGAACTAGAACGTCGCCTTGTAACGGTTGACCTTCTCGCGATAGTCGCGCGTGTCGGCCTCGCGCAGCCTGGTCATGGCATCGCGCTCATCGTCGGACAGGTTCGTGGGAACCTGCACCTTGATCTCGACAAGCAGTGCACCCGTGCGGCCGCGATGCTTAACGTCGGGCGCACCCATCTCCTTAAAGCGGAACTTCTTGCCCGTCTGGGTGCCAGCGGGCACCTTCAGACGAACTGTCGCACCGCCGGGCGTCGGCACGTCCACCGTGCAGCCGAGCGCCGCCTCGTAGACCGAGACCGGTACCTCCATGGTCACGTCGGCGCCTTTGCGCTTAAACAGCGGGTGCTCCTCCACGTGCGTGGTCACGACCAGGTCGCCGCGCTCGCCGCCGGCAACGCCATACTCGCCGCGACGCTTGTAGCGCAGTTTGCCTCCGTCGACCGCGCCCGCAGGCACCGAGACCGTAATGGTCTGCTGCTCGCCTGTCGAGGGAATGCGATACGTGACCTTGTGCGTCACGCCGCGAAACGCGTCCTCAGCCGTCACATCAACGGTCAGCGACAGGTCGCCGCCCTTGCGAGCGCGGCTGCGGCCAGCGCCGGCACCGGCAGCGCCCGCAGCCCCAGCAAAGCCCGAGCCCCAATCGCTGCCCCAGGCGCCGTTGCCGCTAAAGATGCTGTCAAAGATGTCGCCCCAGCCGCTGGCACCTGCGCCGGCACCGTAGCCGCCGCCATACGCGCCGCCTGCGCCCGGCATACCGCCAAACATGAGCATCTGGTCGTACTCTTTGCGCTTCTTCTCGTCCGAAAGCGTCTCGTAGGCCTCGCTGATCTCCTTGAACTTGGCCTCGTCGCCGCCGGCATCGGGGTGATATTTTTGCGCGAGCTTGCGAAACGCGCTCTTGATCTCTTTGTCGGAGGCGCTCTTGGATACGCCCAGGATGTCATAGAAGGTTTTGCCTGCAGCCATCGTAGCTCCTCTCCTGTTACGTCCGCCGCCCATGCAGACGACGGCTCATGCTTTCATATGGCACTAGGCCAGAAAGGGCCCCGGGTGTTGCCCCGGGGCCCTTCTCAATTACTCCTCGGTGCTCTCGGCCGTATCGGCCGCAGCATCCTCGGGCGCCGCTTCGGGCTCCGGTGCGGGGCGTTTCTCGCCGCCGTAGGTCACCGTCACCATCGCGGAACGCAGGATGCGATCCGCCATGCGGTAGCCCTTCTGGTACACGTCGTTGACGGTCTCGTCGTACTGCGATGCGTCCTCGACGCGACCAACAGCCTGATGCTCGAGCGGATCGAACGCCTCGCCCTTGGGGTCGATGGGCTCAACGCCCTCGTGCGCAAACACATCGAGCAGCTTGGCATGCACCGCGTCGACACCGTCGACGAACTGCTTAAAGTCGTCGGCAAGCTCCTGGCTGCGGGCATGGTCGATCGCACGCTCGATATCGTCGACCACCGGCAGCAGCGCGGTGACGAGCTTCTCGGTCGCGCGCTCGCGCTCGGCGATACGCTCATTGGCGGTGCGGCGACGGAAGTTCTCCCAGTCGGCCTGCAGACGGGCGGTGCGCTCGGTAGCGTCCTTTGCCTTGTCCTCGGCGGCCTTCTGAGCCTCTGCCGCAGCATCGAGCTCGTTGCGCACGTCGGCAAGCTCTTTCTGAGCCTGCTCGAACTTGAGCTTAAAGTCGTTGTCGGCGGCTTCCTCACCGGCGCGGATAGCGGCTTCCACCATCTCGTCCTCGGTCATCGTCGCCTCCTTGTTGGAATCCTCTACTTGGTTCTCGGCAGCCTCGGCGGCCGGGGCCTCGTTGGCCTCGGTAACGTCTGCGGCCTCTACGGGAATCTTCACGTCCTTCTCCTCAGAGTCAACGGGGGCGGCACCAACGGCGGCCGCCTCCGTGCGAGCTTTACGGGCGGACATGATTACTTGTCCTCGTCGTCCACAACCTCGTAGTCGGCGTCGACGACGTCATCGTCGGCAGGCTGGGCGCCGGCGGCACCGTCGGTCTGCTGCTGAGCGTCGGCGTAGACAACCTGGGCCAGCTCGTAGGCCACGGACTGCAGGGACTCGCCGGCGGCCTTGATGGCCTCGACGTCAGAGCCCTCGAGCGCCTTCTTGGCGTCGGCGATAGCGGCCTCGGCCTTGGACTTCACGTCGGCGGAAACCTTGTCGCCCAGCTCGTTGAGGGTCTGCTCGGTGGAGTAGCACAGGCTGTCGGTCTGGTTGCGGACCTCGACCTCTTCCTTCTGCTTCTTGTCCTCCTCGGCATGAGCCTCGGCGTCCTTGACCATACGATCGACTTCGTCGTCGGACAGAGCGGTGGAGCCGGAAATGGTGATCTGCTGCTCCTTGCCGGTGCCCTTGTCCTTAGCGGAGACCTTGACGATGCCGTTGGCGTCGATGTCGAAAGTGACCTCGATCTGCGGCACGCCGCGGCGGGCAGCCGGGATGCCGGTCAGCTGGAACTTACCGAGCGACTTGTTGTCGCGGGCAAGCTCGCGCTCGCCCTGGAGCACGTTGATCTCGACGCTGGTCTGGTTGTCGGCAGCGGTGGAGTAGACCTCGGTCTTGGAGGTCGGGATCGTGGTGTTGCGGTCGATCATCTTGGTCATGATGCCGCCCATGGTCTCGACGCCCAGCGACAGCGGGGTAACGTCGAGCAGCAGGATGCCCTCGACGTCGCCGGTGAGCACGCCGCCCTGGACGGCAGCACCGTCGGCAACGACCTCGTCGGGGTTCACGGACATGTTGGGCTGCTTGCCGGTCATGGTCTTGACGAGCTCCTGGACAGCGGGCATACGGGTGGAGCCGCCGACGAGGATGACCTCGGTCAAATCGGAGAGCTTGAGCTTAGCGTCGCGCAGGGCGTTGGTGACAGGCTGCTTGCAGCGCTCGAGCAGGTCGCGGGTGATCTTCTCGAACTCGGCGCGGGTCAGCGTGTAGTTGAGGTGCAGCGGGCCGGACTGGTTCATGGTAATGAACGGCAGGTTGATGGTGGTCTGCTGGGCGGCGGAGAGCTCCTTCTTGGCGTTCTCGGCGGCCTCCTTCAGACGCTGCAGGGCCATGGGGTCCTGACGCAGGTCGACACCGTTCTCCTGCTGGAACTTATCGGCCATCCAATCGATGACGCGCTGATCCCAGTCGTCGCCGCCCAGGTGGTTGTCGCCCGAGGTGGACAGAACCTCAAACACGCCGTCGGCGAGGTCGAGGATGGAGACGTCAAAGGTGCCGCCACCCAGGTCGAAGACCAGGATGCGCTGGTCGGTGCCCTGCTTGTCCAGGCCATAGGCCAGGGCAGCAGCGGTCGGCTCGTTGACGATACGCTTGACGTTGAGGCCGGCGATCTTACCGGCGTCCTTGGTGGCCTGACGCTGGGCGTCGTTGAAGTAGGCCGGGACGGTGATGACGGCGTCGGTGACAGTCTCGCCCAGATACTTCTCGGCGTCGGCCTTCATCTTGGCGAGCGTCATGGCGCTCACCTGCTCGGCGGTGTAATCCTTGCCCTCGATGTCGACGACGGCACGGCCACCCTGGCCCTCCTTGACCTCGTACGGCACGGTCTTGATCTCGGAGGTGCACTCGGAGTACTTGCGGCCCATGAAGCGCTTGATGGAGAACACGGTGTTCTTGGGGTTGGTGACAGCCTGGTTCTTAGCGGCCTTACCCACGACGCGGTCGCCGTCGGCACGGAAGCCCACGACGGACGGGGTGGTGCGGTCGCCCTCGGCGTTCACGATAATGGTCGGAGAACCGCCCTCGAGAACGGCCATAGCGGAGTTAGTAGTACCAAGGTCGATACCAAGAATCTTACTCATTAGAAATTCCCTCTCTCTTGTGCGTTTGCACCGACTCGGCGGTCTGCCAAGCGGTGTTTCGGCTTGTCTTTCAGGATGTAGTGTATCCCCTTATGGGCCGGAATATACAAAATCTAAGTCAATTCATATAAGATTTCTTATTGCCAAGAGTTTAGGTTCGCAAATATGCAGGTAGACGCGCTGTTTGAGTTCTGGGCAGATCTATCGAGATCTATGTAGAGATGGCTGAGGTTTGCGTCCGGGGGTGCCTGGGGGCCGTCTTGCGGAAAGCTCATCCCGGTTTGAGCGTGGATTCCGGGTCGCAGTTTCCGTCTGAAGGCTCAACCGGAAACCGTATCCCGTTTTGAGAGCTGATACCG
>CAJJZO010000074.1 GCA_905197585.1 uncultured Collinsella sp. | reverse complement strand
GCCCTGTCGGTGCCCGGCGTTGCCCGTCCGCACCTGAGCATTCTTCGTCAAAAGGGCTCCGATGCTGCCGTGACCACGGTCATGGGCAACGATGTGGACCCGGTTTTGGACGATGACGACGAGGACGAGGATCCGTTTGTCGACGTATCCGATGCCGTGGAGGCCGAGCGCGCTAAGACGACGCTGCTGCCGCGCCGTCATGTCAAGAAGGGCAAGGCCACGCCCAAGTTGAATACAAGCGAGCCCGACCCGTCTTGGTCCGATAGCGAGATTGAGCTCACCGAGGGCGATGACGAGGACGACGAGGCTCCGATTGAGACCGCAAAGACAACTTTGCTGCCGCGTCGCCATGCTAAGCGCGAACAGGTAACCGGCCAGCTTTCGATGGAAGACGACCCCGATAAGATCGACGAGTCCGAGCCGCCGTTTGCCGTGAGTCCTGTCTCGGCAACACCTCAGATTCCCGACTTCTTGAAGCATCCCAAGGTTGCCGATACGGCTGTCGCGGGCGCTGCCGAGGCGCCTACTCCTAGCGATGGGGGAGCGGTCAATGCCCCCGCGGATAACGAGGGCGAAGAAGAGGACGGCCTCAAGCTTCCGCCGCTCGAGATCCTGCACGCCAACCCGCAGTCGGCGTCCTCCGCGTCATCTGACAAGGAGCTGGAACAGACTGCCGAGTCACTGCAATCCACCTTGCTTGAGTTTGGCCGCAGTGCCCGCGTGGTCGGCTGGATCGCCGGCCCCACGGTGACGACCTTTAAGCTGCAACCTGGCGAGGGCGAGCGCGTGAGCAAGATTTCGAGCCTCGAGGACGATATCGCGCTTTCGCTCGCTGCTCAGTCGGTGCGCATCTTTGCCCCGATCCCCGGTACCTCGCTTGTGGGTATCGAGATTCCCAATCGCAAGCGCCAGAACGTCAACCTGGGCGACGTGCTGCCCTATGTGAAGGGCGGTCCGCTCGAGCTAGCCATTGGTCGCGATGCCGAGGGCACGCCGGTCGTCGCTGACCTCGCCAAGATGCCCCACCTGCTGATCGCCGGCACGACCGGTTCTGGTAAGTCGGTGATGATCAATTCCATCATCACGACCCTGCTCATGCGAGCCCTTCCCGAGGACGTTCGCCTGATCATGGTCGACCCCAAGCGCGTCGAGCTTGCGGGCTATAACGGTCTGCCGCATCTTTACGTGCCTGTAGTGACCGAGCCCAAGCAGGCCGCGAGCGCTCTGCAATGGGCCGTGTCCGAGATGGAGCGTCGCCTGAAGGTCTTCGAGCGTCTCAACGTGCGTAAGATCTCGACCTACAACGAAAAGCAGGCCGCCGGCGAGTTTGAGCATTACGACAACCCGCCCCAAAAGATGCCCTATCTGGTCATTATCATCGACGAGCTTTCGGACCTGATGATGGTCGCCGGCAAGGATGTCGAGGCCTCGATCGTTCGTATCGCCCAGCTGGGCCGTGCCGCCGGTATACACCTTATCGTGGCTACGCAGCGCCCCAGCTCCAACGTGGTGACGGGCCTCATCAAGGCCAACATCACCAACCGCATCGCCTTTAACGTCGCCACGGGCATCGACTCGCGTGTCATTATCGACCAGATGGGTGCCGAAAAGCTCACCGGTTTGGGCGACATGCTGTTCTCCAAGGTCGACTGGGGCAAGCCTCGCCGTATCCAGGGCTGCTTTGTCTCGGATGACGAAATCAACGAGATTGTCGAGTTCGTCAAGTCGCAGAGCGAGCCCGACTACCACGAGGAGATTCTGTCTGCCGTGGCGCCCGCTTCCATGTCCATGGCGGGTGGCGGCGGTATTGTCCGCACCGGAGTAGCCGAGCCGCAAGACGATGATCCGCTCATTTGGGAAGCCGCCCATATTGTGGTGGAATCGCAGCTTGGCTCCACATCTGGCCTGCAACGTCGTCTGAAGGTTGGCTATGCGCGTGCCGGGCGTATTATGGACATGCTGGAAGAAAAGGGTGTCGTCGGCCCGCCCGACGGTTCCAAGCCGCGTGAGGTCCTGTTGGACGAGGAGGGGCTTGCCGCGCTGGAATCTGTCGACGCCGAGATGGCACGTGAAGATCGTGAGTTTGGAGGATTCTGATGGCTGCACGCTTTGGTGACATGCTGCTCGAGCAGCGTCGCCGGATGGGCCTTTCCATTCAGCAGGTCGCCAACACCATCAAAATCAGGCCGCAGATCATCGAGTTTTTCGAGACCGGTAACTTTGCTTCGATGCCGCCGCGCGGCTATGCGCAGGGCATGATTTCGAGCTATGCTCGCTTTTTGGGCCTCAATCCGCGCGAGGTCGTCAATGCCTACTTTGACGACCTGATGGCATACGAACGCGAGACGTCGCAGCAGGGCGGTCGTTTTCAGGACGCCGCCGGCTACGTCAATTCGCGTTCCTCGGTCGATAACGGGCGCTTCCTGATGGTTCAGGGCGGTCGTTCAACCCGCTATGGACAGCGTCCTCAGCAGGCCGGTTATATTACTGAGACGGGTTCGGGCGAGGAGATTCGCTCACAGCGTGACCGGTTCCGCAGTACGCCGATGCCCGAGGACCGTGCACTTCCCGCTGCCCGCGGCGTGGCGCGTGACCCTCGTGCCGGCTACGGCGACGGCGGCTATTCCGATCGCGGTTACCGTGGTGCCTCTATGGGACGCTCTCGCGGTGGCTATTCGGATGCCGATACCACGCAGGTGACGCCGCGTCTTCGCTCTCAATCACAGCCGTATGGCCAGCGCTCTTCGGCTCCGCGTTCGGTCCAGCGTGGCTATCAAGGCCGCGGTGAACTTGCGCCCCGCTCGGGTCAGCGCAGCCTTCAGGGCCAGGGCGGCTATCGCGGCCGTTCCGATAGCAATCGCGGTCGTATGCCTCAGGGAAGCGGCCGCAGCAGTTCCGGTCGTGGACGCGGCGGATCACGTACTCCTCAAAACAACGGGCTCGATCCGCGTATCGTCTACGCCGGCATCGGTGCCGTTGTGCTGCTGTTGATTGTGCTCATCGTGGTGCTTCTACGTGGCTGCGCATCTTCGGCGCCCGAGAACACGCCCGAGACGCCCACTGCTACCAAGATGACGACCAAGAAGTCTTCTAAGAAGACCGAAACGGTCGACGAGGACGATGACACCGATGAGGCGACGGATGAGTCGACTGATTCGGACGCTACCAAGACGACGGCCAAGAAGGAAGAGAACGAGGTCACGAAGGTCAAAGTCTCCGTTGCCAAGGGAAAGACCGCGTGGATTGAGGTCAAGGTTGACGGCAAGTCGGTCTATGGCGCCCAGGCGACTGGCCCCTTTGAGCAGGAGTACACGCCCGAGTCTTCGATCGAGATCACCACGTCCAAGCCTTCCGATGTCACCGTTACCAAGAACGGTGAAAAGGTTCGTTACGATACCAAGACCTCGGGCGTGGCGCGTGTGACGATCACCGTTCCCAAGAAGGAGACGTCTGATTCCGAGAATGGTGAAAGTTCTGATGGTACCGACACCACCGATGGTACCGATGCCACCGACGGTACCGATGCCCAGTCCACGGATGGCGCCGATACCGCAACTGACGGTCAGACACCCACCGATTCTACCGACAATTCGTACGATAGCTACTAGGCCGCTCGTACGCGAAAGGAAACATCATGGCTAAAGATTCCAGCTTCGACGTCGTGTCCGAGGTCAACATGCAAGAGGTCGACAACGCCTTCCAGCAGACCACGCGCGAGATTTCCCAGCGCTATGACCTTAAGGATTCCGGCGCCACGATCGAGCTTTCGAAGGGCGACAAGCTCTTTACGATCAACGCCCCGGCCGACTTTGTCTCCAAACAGATTGTTGACGTGCTGAGCTCCAAGCTCATCAAGCGCGGCATCGACCTCAAGGCTGTCTCGTGGGATGCTCCGCAGGCGGCATCGGGTGGCACCGTGCGCGTGCTCGGCCATATCGTCGAGGGTATCGACCAGGCGACCGCCAAGAAGATCAACAAGGACATCAAGGATCAAAAGCTCAAGGTCAAGGTGACCATCGAGGCCGACAAACTGCGTGTTTCCTCTGCTTCGAAGGACGCGTTGCAGACCGTGATTCAGTTCCTGCGCGACCAGGACTACGGCCAGCCGCTGCAGTTCACCAACTACCGCTAATATCAATCGAAAGGACCGCTCTCCAACATGGATACACCGTTGGGCTCCGTGCTCTACATCACCCTCGGGTGCGCTAAGAACGAGGTTGACACCGACCGCATGCGTTCTCTTTTGACCGCCGCAGGCTACGAGGAGGCATTCGATCCGCAGGATGCCGATATCGCCATCGTCAATACATGCTCGTTCCTCGCTTCCGCAACGTCCGAGAGCATCGAGACCACGCTCGAGCTCGCCAACGAGGTTCAGGACGGCGTTCGTTCTTGTCCCATCGTCATGTGCGGCTGCGTGCCGTCGCGCTATGGCGATGACCTGCCTGACGAGCTGCCCGAGGTCGCTGCCTTTGTGAAGGCCGACGAGGAAGATGGCATCGTGGCGGTCATCGATGGCGTGCTGGGTGTCGAGCGTGAGATTGCAGCCTATATCCCGCAGGTCAAACGTACCGTCGAGGGTGCTGTCGCTTACGTCAAGATTTCCGATGGCTGCAACCGCTTCTGCAGCTTCTGCATGATTCCCTACATCCGCGGCCGCTATCATTCGCGCAATGCCGAGAGCATCATCTCCGAGGTGCGCGACCTGGTTTCCGGCGGTGTGCGCGAGATCGTGCTGATCGGCCAGGACACGGGCATCTGGGGTACCGACTTTGCCGACGAGGACGTCGCCGATGGCTCGCCGCGCAATCTGGCGCAGCTGCTGCGTGCCGTCGCCGAGGCCGTGCGCCCGCACAACGTCTGGGTCCGCGTGCTCTATCTGCAGCCCGAGGGCATGACTGACGAACTCATCGAGACGATTCGCGATACGCCCGAGGTGCTGCCCTATATCGATATCCCCGTGCAGCACTGCGACGCGCGCATCCTCAAGGCTATGCGCCGTTCTGGTTCGCGCCAGGAGCTCGAGGACCTGTTCCGCGATCTGCGTGAGCGTATCCCCGGCATCGTGATCCGTTCCACGGCCATGGTCGGCTTCCCGACCGAGACCGACGACGAGTTCCGCGACCTTATCGACTTTATGGACACCGTCGGCTTTGACTACACGAGCGTCTTTGCCTACTCGCAGGAGGAGGGCAGCCTGGCCGCTAAGATGGAGGGCCAGGTCGACGAAGAGGTCAAGCTCGAGCGCGCCCAGGAGGCCATGGACCTGGCCGAGTCGCTCGGTTTTGCCGCCACCGCCGCACATGTGGGCGAGCGCGCCCAGGTGATCGTCGACGGTATCGAAGAGACCGAGGATGGCGCCGAGCTGATCGGCCATGCCTGGTTCCAGGCGCCCGATTCCGATGGCGCGGTGCATCTGGACGCCAGCGAGGCGTCCGTGGGCGATATTCTGACCGTCGAGTTTACCGATAGCTTCTGCTATGAGCTTATCGGTCATGTTGTGGAGTAGGAGAGCGTCGTGGCTAACGAGAGCAATAAGGAACTGACGAGTGTCTGGACGCCCGCCAACATCGTGACGTGCGTTCGCATCGTCTTTATCCCGGTGTTCATGATCGTGTCGGCGCTTTCTCACACGAGTGTTGCCGGTACGGATTGGAGCACCTTCGACGGCCCGCTCGCCGCCGCTGCCTTCATTCTGTATGTGATCCTGTCGTGCACCGATAAGGTCGACGGTTATCTGGCGCGTTCGCGCAACGAGATCACCGACTTCGGTAAATTCTTGGACCCCATCGCCGATAAGCTGCTCGTGTTCTCGGCCCTGCTGCTGTTCCTTGATTTTGGCGCGGTGACCGTGTGGTCCGTGTTCATCATTCTGTTCCGTGAGCTGCTGGTGAGCGCCCTTCGCATGGTCGCGAGTGCTGCCGGTGTAGTCGTTGCCGCCGATAAGCTCGGCAAGTACAAGACGGCGACCACGATGGTCTCTATCTGCGGCTATCTGTGCGTCTTTGCGATGGCCGGTCTTCAGCTGGGGCCGGTGTCGCTGCTGCTCGGTGTCTATTCGGTGTCGCGCTTCCTGTACGTCATCGCCGTGATTTTGACCATTGTCTCGGGTGCCCAGTACTTCTGGAACTGCCGTAAGATCGTCTTTTCGGTCTAGGTCCTGGTGGATATGACGGAGTCTTATTTGCAGATCGCCGCAAACAACGAGGAGTTGGCGCGCGATATTGTCGAGCACGCGAGTGCCCGTGGTGTGACGGTGTCGACGGCGGAGTCGCTGACGGCGGGCATGATCGCCTCGACGATTGCCGATATCCCGGGTGCCTCGGCGGTGCTTCGTGGAGGTGCGGTGACCTACTGCGATGAAATCAAACATCGCGTGCTTGGCGTCGAGCAGGAAACGCTCGATCGGTTTAGCGCAGTGTCGCACCAGACGGCGCGTGAGATGGCCGCGGGCTCGCTGGACCTTTATCAGAGCGATATAGCCGTAAGCGCAACGGGCTATGCTGGGCCCGGTGGTGGCACCGAGCAAGACCCCGCCGGTACGTTCTATATTGGCTGGGCGTATCGCGCGGCCGATGGGGGAGCGCCGGTTGTCGAGTCTGCGCGCTGTCATTACGAGGGCGATCGGTCGTGCGTTCGTGCCCATGCGGTCGCGGAGGCCTTGGAGCGCATTGTCCGCGTGCTCAATTCTATGGAATAGACGTGGTTTAAGGGGCCTTAGGGCCCCTTAATTGTGGAGATAGGGACCTTTGACGGTTTTGGTGTTTGTGCTGGTATAAGGCCTAAATTTATTTGAGCACCTCTATTTGTGGTTGGCGTGGTCAAGTGTTTGGTCGGTGATTGGTCGGCGTTTGGTCGGGTTTTGGAATGGTCGGGTGCATATGATGAATCTGGACGGTTGACCACGAACAGCCGTTCGTTTATTATCGTTTCAGGTTGTTAAGAGGAGGGCTATTCATGGCCAAGAATTCAGGTCCCGTACGTACCGTTCATGCACGCACGACGGGTAAAGAGCGCGACGAGATGATCGCCACCACCAAGGCCGAGATCGAGAAGAAGTTCGGCCAGGGCTCTATTATGAGGTATGGCGACGGCGGTCCCGAGCTCGAGGTCGAGGCTATTCCGACGGGCTCTCTGGCGCTCGATGCCGCCTTGGGTATCGGCGGCGTGCCGCGCGGCCGTATCGTCGAGATTTATGGCCCCGAGTCCTCCGGTAAGACGACGCTTTCGCTCGAGATCCTTGCAGAGGCGCAGGCCATGGGCGGTGTTGTTGCATTTATCGATGCCGAGCACGCGCTCGATCCCACGTATGCCGCGCGCATCGGCGTGGATATCGACGAGGTACTGATTTCCCAGCCCGATACGGGTGAGCAGGCGCTCGAGATCGTCGATATGCTTGTGCGCTCCGGTGCCATCGACGCCATCGTCGTCGACTCTGTTGCCGCCTTGACTCCACGTGCCGAGATCGAGGGCGAGATTGGTGACACGACGGTGGGTCTGCAGGCTCGTTTGATGAGCCAGGCACTCCGCAAGCTCGCCGGCTCGCTTGCCAAGTCCAACACGACCTGCATCTTCATTAACCAGCTGCGCGAGAAGATCGGCGTCATGTTCGGCAACCCCGAGACCACCACGGGCGGCCGCGCACTCAAGTTTTTCTCTTCCGTGCGAATCGATATTCGCAAAATCGATACCATCAAGCTCAAGGACGAGGTTATCGGCAATCGCGTTCGTGCCAAGGTCGTTAAGAACAAGGTGGCGGCTCCGTTCCGTTCGGCCGAGTTTGACATCATGTATGGCACCGGCATCTCCAAAGAGGGCTCGATTCTGGATATGGCCGTCGAGTGCGGCATCTGCAAAAAGATGGGGTCCTGGTTTGCCTATGGCGAGGATAAGCTCGGCAACGGTCGCGAGGCCGCCAAGACGTTCCTGCGCGAGCACCCGGATTGCGCCGACGAGATCGAGCACAAAGTTCGCCTTGCCTGCGGCCTTGAGTATGACGATGACGCCCCCTCCGAGGTTGAGTTGACCGACCAGCCCGCCACCGAGGAGTTTGACGAGCTGTACGCCATCGATGGTTCCGCGATGCTCGACGATGACGACGAGTAGCGGATGCCGACATGTCGTATACGGTGTCCGAGGCTACGGTCGTCTTTCCCGATAAGAAGGCGGCCTCCTCGTTCTCGAGCGGTTATGCGTCTAAAAAGCCCTGCGCGCATATC
>CAJJZO010000073.1 GCA_905197585.1 uncultured Collinsella sp. | reverse complement strand
CCTCCCCTACGGAGGGCGCCTTTTTGCACTCATTGGGGACAGACTTACATGAGTGTTTGCAGATGTCAAAGGGATCGTAACCCAGCTGGTATGCCCTGTAGCTTGACCAGCGGTACGCCTCGATTGAGCCAAGCGCACCTTTCACGAGATTGAGACGAATATAGTCGAGCAGCTGCACCGCCTGCGTGTCTGACTCAACCGCGACCCGCGAATAGCAATTGTCAAGAAGATGCCCCGTTCTTCCCGTTTTCCGATTGAAATTCTCATGTAAGTCCGTCCCCAATGAGCGGGGCGATGCAGCAGGCAGATAGTTTTAGTTAAAACGCTTCAGTTTATTGAAGCGTTTTAGTTTGTCTTTTACGGGAATCTGACCGTTCACCGAATTATTTCTTGCTATCATGCATCTTGTAGGGTAAATCTCCGATCGCAAGGAGACACAAATGGTGAAAAAGTCACCGGAAAACACTACTCCCGCAATTGTGGACAACGTAGAGGCGCTTGAGGCTAAGCTCGCTCAGATGCGAGAGGCCCAGGCGCTTTTTGCTACGTACACGCAGGAGCAGGTCGACAAGATCTTCTATGAGGCCGCCATGGCCGCCAACAAGGCTCGTATCCCGTTGGCGAAGATGGCCATCGAGGAGACCGGCCGCGGCGTTCTTGAGGACAAGGTCATCAAGAACCACTACGCCGCAGAGTACATCTATAACGCTTACAAGAACACCAAGACCTGTGGTGTCCTGGAGCGCGACGAGGCTTACGGCATCACCAAGATCGCCGAGCCCATCGGCATCGTGGGCGCCGTCATCCCGACGACCAACCCCACTTCCACCGCGATCTTCAAGACGCTGATCAGCCTGAAGACCCGCAACGCCATCATCATCTCCCCGCACCCGGCAGCCGCCAAGTGCACCATCGCCGCCGCCAAGCTCGTGCTTGACGCCGCCGTCAAGGCCGGCGCCCCCGAGGGCATCATCGGCTGGGTCGATGTCCCCTCCATCGAGCTGACCAACATGGTCATGCGCGACGTCGACATCATCCTCGCCACCGGTGGCCCGGGCATGGTCAAGGCCGCTTACTCCTCGGGCAAGCCCGCCCTGGGCGTTGGCGCCGGTAACACCCCAGTCGTCATCGACGACACCGCCGACGTGCTGCTCGCCGTCAACTCCATCATCCACTCCAAGACCTTCGACAACGGCATGATCTGCGCTTCCGAGCAGTCCGTGACCGTCATCGACACCATCTATGACCAGGTTAAGGCCGAGTTCCAGAAGCGCGGCTGCTACTTCGTCAAGCAGGGTGCCGAGATGGAGGCCCTGCGTGCCGCCATGTTCAAGAACGGTGCCCTCGATCACCGCATCCCCGGCATGGCCGCCGCCAAGATCGCCGAGCTCGCCGGCATCGAGGTTCCCGCCAAGACCAAGATCCTGATCGCCGAGGTCACCTCCACCGACCCCGCCAAGGAGGAGTTCTCCCACGAGAAGCTCTCCCCGGTCCTGGCCATGTATCACGCCAAGGACTTCCAGGAGGCCGTCGACAAGGCCGAGCACCTGGTGCTCGCCGGTGGCCCGGGCCACACCGCCTCTCTGTACGTGCACCCCGCCCAGGCCGAGAAGATCAGCCTGTTCGAGCACGTCATGAAGGCCTGCCGCATCGTCATCAACACCCCGTCCTCGCACGGCGGCATCGGTGACCTGTACAACTTTGGCATGAAGCCGTCTCTGACCCTGGGCTGCGGCTCCTGGGGCGGCAACTCCGTCTCCGAGAACGTTGGGGTGAAGCACTTGATCAACGTTAAGACTGTGGCCGAGCGCCGTGAGAACATGCTGTGGTTCCGCGCTCCCGAGAAGGTCTACTTCAAGAAGGGTTCCACGCCCGTCGCCCTCGACGAGCTGGGCAACGTCATGGGCAAGAAGCGCGCCTTCATCGTCACCGACCAGTTCCTCTTCAAGAATGGCAACACCCGCGCCATCGAGGCCAAGCTCGACGAGATGGGCATCGCCCACGACTGCTTCTACGACGTCGAGCCCGATCCGTCGCTGCAGTGCGCGCGTCGCGGCGCCAAGCAGATGGCTCTCTTTGAGCCGGACGTCATCATCGCCGTCGGCGGTGGCTCCGCTATGGATGCCGGCAAGATCATGTGGATGATGTACGAGCACCCCGAGTGCAAGTTTGAGGACATGGCCATGGACTTCATGGACATCCGCAAGCGTATCTTCACCTTCCCTGAGATGGGCAAGAAGGCCTACTTCGTCGCCGTCCCGACTTCTTCGGGTACCGGCTCCGAGTGCACGCCGTTCGCCATCATCACCGACAAGGAGACCGGCATCAAGTGGCCGCTCGCCGACTACGCGCTGCTCCCCAACATGGCTATCGTCGACGCCGACAACTGCATGACCGCCCCGCGCGGCCTGACCGCTGCCTCCGGCATCGACGTCATGACCCACGCCATCGAGTCCTACGTCTCCATCATGGCTTCCGACTACACCAAGGGTCTCTCCGAGCGCGCTGCCAAGCTCGTCTTCGAGAACCTGCCCTCCAGCTTCACGAACGGCGCCAAGGACCCGCATGCCCGCGAGGAGATGCACAACGCCTCCTGCATGGCCGGTATGGCCTTCGCCAACGCCTTCCTGGGCCTCAACCACTCCATGGCCCACAAGCTCGGCGCCTTCCATCACCTGCCCCACGGCCTCGCAAACGCCGTCATCCTGACCCGCGTTATGCGCTACAACGCCGCCGAGGCTCCCGTCAAGATGGGCACCTTCTCCCAGTATCCTTACCCCAACGCGCTGCACAACTACGCCGAGATGGCCAAGTACTGCGGCATCGAGGGCAAGGACGACAAGGAGGTCTTCGAGAACTTCATCACGAAGCTCGAGGAGCTCAAGGACTTCATCGGCGTCAAGAAGACCATCGCCGACTACGGTGTTGACGAGCAGTACTTCCTCGACACCCTCGACGAGATGACCGAGCAGGCATTCAACGACCAGTGCACCGGCGCTAACCCGCGCTACCCGCTCATGAGCGAGATCAAGGAGCTCTACCTGGACGCCTACTACGGCCGCGAGCCCCAGGATTACGCCGTCTGCTAGTTTTAGCACGGTTTTTAACGGCGGGGGTGCACGGGTGTTTCACACACCCCCGCCGTCGCTTCTATCGCATCGTTGAAAGGATGCAACCATGCTGCTACCCGATTCCAAGACCGAGCTCGTCCGTCGCGGCAACAAGGTCGTTTACGACCTGGGCGACAAGATCGTCAAGGTCTTTAACGAGACCAAGCCCGTCTCCGACGTGTTCAACGAGGCTTTGAATCTTGCCCGCATCAATGAGTGCGGCATCCGCAGCCCCAAGGCTCTCGAGGTTTCCCAGCTCGAGAACGCCAACGGCTGGGCGCTCGTGACCGAGAAGGTTCCGGGCACCACCCTTGCCGAGAAGATGACTGCCGAGCCCCAGCGCTTTGGTGAGTACCTTGAGATGTTCGTCGACCTCCAGATCGAGATCCACGGCTACACCTCCCCGCTGCTCAACCGTCAGCGCGACAAGTTCGCCCGCATGATCGACAGCCTTGATCAGCTCAATGCCACCACGCGCTACAACCTTCAGGAGCGTCTGGACGGCATGACCAAGGAGTTCAAGGTCTGCCACGGCGACTTCAACCCCTCCAACGTCATCGTCGGCGACGACGGCCAGCTGTACGTCTGCGACTGGGCACATGCCACCCAGGGCTCCCCTGCTGCCGACGTTGCCACCACTTACCTGCTCTTTGCCCTCAACAGCAAGGACCAGGCCGAGGCCTACCTGGAGCTCTACTGCGACCGCGCCGACATGCCCATGCAGGTCGTGCGTCAGTGGACGAGCATCGTCGCCGCTTCCGAGCTCGCTCGTAAGCGCAACGTGAACGATGAGTTCCTTAAGAACTGGATCGACGTCGTCGATTATCAGTAATATCTGAGCGATTTATTTCGCATCGGAAGCACATAGGAAAACCCCGCAGCTCGTTTGGGCTACGGGGTTTTCCTTTACCCGTCGAGCATATTCACGCAACAAAAAAGACTGCTCCGCATCTCGTCCTAAGAGAGATACGGAGCAGCCCTGCAATTACATCTACTAGCAGAAATGTCGATTAACGGCGCGCTGCCTTCACAAGCTCGGCGACCTTAGCGACGACCTCATCAATCGCCACATCCTCGCGCTCGCCCGTAGCACGGTCCTTGAGCTCAACGGTACCGTTCTTAAGGCCGCGCTTGCCCAGAATCACCTGATACGGGAAGCCCATAAGGTCATTGTCGGCAAACTTAAAGCCGGGACGCTCGTCACGGTCATCGACGACAACCTCGATACCCTCGGCACAAAGAGCCTCGACGATTTGCTCGCAGACGGTAGCGCACTCCCCCTTCTTGGGGTCGAGCGGAATAACAGCAACCTCGTACGGGGCAACGGAGACCGGCCAGACGATACCGTGCTCGTCGTTGTGCTGCTCCACGACGGCAGCGAGCGAGCGGGACACGCCCACGCCGTAGCAACCCATGATAAGCGGCTTCTCCTTGCCGTCCTCGTCCATAAAGGTGGCACCCATGGCCTCGGAGTACTTGGTGCCCAGCTGGAAGACCTGGGAGACCTCGATGCCGCGAGCAGCAGAGAGCGGCTTGCCGCAGTGCGGGCAGGGATCGCCGGCAACGACGGTTACCAGGTCGGCCCACTCGTCGACGGTAAAGTCGCGCTCGGGGCAGGCGCCGGTAAAGTGATAATCGACCTCGTTGGCACCGCAAGCCCACTGCTTGGACTCGCGCAGGCTCTCGTCGCACACCAGACGGATGCCTTCGGGCAGGTTAACCGGTCCAATAAAGCCCTTATGCAGACCATAAGTCTGGAGCTCCTCATCAGTCATCATGCGATAACCCTTGCCAAAGACATGCTCGGCCTTGCAGTCATTGAGCTCGTGGTCGCCCGGAACGATGGCCACGACCGGCCTGCCCTCGGCGTCGATGAGCGCCAGCGACTTTCGCGTACCGTTCTCGGGGAACCCAAAGAACTTAGCAACAGCCTCAATGGTGCCCATGCCCGGAGTCTCAACCTTGGTGAGCGTACCGTCACCAGGACCCTCGGTCACGACGACCTTGGTGCTTGCCGCCTCGTCATCGGCAGCAAAGCCGCAATCGTCGCAGTAGACGAGCGAAGCCTCGCCGGCGTCGGCCAAAGCCATGTACTCGACGGAGGTATCGCCACCGATCTCGCCGGAGTCGGCGACAACAGGCAGGGCCTTGATGTAGCAGCGCTCGCAAATGTTAGCGTAGGCCTGCTTCATCTTGTCGTACTCCTCCTGCAGACTCTCCTGTGTGGCGGAGAAGCTGTAGGCGTCCTTCATGATGAACTCGCGACCGCGCATCAGGCCAAAGCGGGGGCGGAACTCGTCGCGGAACTTATCCTGGATGTGGTAGAGGTTAACGGGTAGCTGCTTGTAGGAACGCAGCTCATTGCGCACCAGGGCAGTCACGGTCTCCTCGTGCGTGGGTCCGAGAACAAACTCGCGGCCGTGACGGTCATCAAAGCGCACGAGCTCCTTGCCATAGGCATCGATGCGGCCGGACTCACGCCACAGCTCGGCATCGACCATAATGGGCATCATGAGCTCCTGGGCGCCAGCAGCATCCATCTCGTCGCGCACGATGTTCTCGATCTTGCGGATCGAGCGCCATGCGAGCGGCAGATAGGAATACAGGCCGGCGGCCTCCTTGCGAATCATGCCGGCGCGAAGCAGCAGACGGTGGCTCGCAAGCTCGGCGTCCGCCGGATCCTCTTTGAGCGTCGGCGCGTAAAGCTTAGACATATACATTGCTCGGGTCATTTATTTCTCCTCAATAAGTTTGTCGACCTCTGCCATAAGCGCGTCGACAATTTGGTCCTCAGCTACTTTACCAATGATCTGGCCATGCGAAAAGAGCAAGGCCTGACCACGTCCGCAAGCAACGCCCAGATCGGCATCAGAAGCCTCGCCGGGGCCATTAACGGCACATCCCATCACAGCGATCGAAAGCGACGCGGAGTAGTTCTTAAGCCGCTCGGTAACCTCCTCGGCAATGGGAATAAGGTTAACCTGGCAGCGGGCGCACGTGGGGCACGAGACAATCTCGGGGCCACGGCGACGCAGGCCCAACGACTGCAGAATACCCCAGACAACCGGCGGCTCCTCAACCGGATCAGCTGTGAGCGACACACGCATGGTGTCGCCAATGCCTTCGGAAAGCAAGATACCCAAGCCTACAGAGCTCTTGATGGTGCCCTGGAGCTTGGTACCCGCCTCGGTTACGCCCAGGTGAAGCGGAACGTGTGGAATCTCACGCGACAGGGCTCGATAGGTATCGAGCGTCGTCTGTACGCTATGGGCCTTGGCGGAAAGCACAATGTTGGTAAACCCACGATCCTCAAAGTGCCGCACAAAGCGCTCGCTAGACATCACGAGCTTTTCGGGCTGCGTGAGGTCATCGCGCTCGGCGATATCCTGCTCAAGCGAGCCCGCGTTCACGCCAATGCGAATCGCGCACCCAGCGGCACCCGCAGCATCAATCACCGCGTCAACCTTGGCCCAATCGCCGATATTGCCGGGATTGATGCGAAGCTTGGCGGCACCAGCCTCGACGGCGCCGATGGCGAGTTTATGGTTAAAGTGAATATCGGCAACGATCGGCACCGGAGACTCGGCACAGATGGTGCGAAAACCCTCAAGCGCGGCCTCGGTGGGCACGCTCACACGCACGATATCGCAGCCAGCCTGCGCCAACGCGCACACTTGCGCAAGCGTTGCCTGGGCGTCAGCGGTATCGGTGCAGGTCATGGATTGGACCACCACCGGCGCGCCGCCACCGATCTGCACACCGCCCACATGCACGGGGCGCGTCAACTCGCGAGGCAAAGGATGGGATAAAGACAATCCAAACACTCCCCTACAGGATAAATCGAAGGACGTCGGAACGAAGCATATAGACAAACAGCAGCGCAAAGAGCGCGATGCCCACATAGCTCACAATCGTCTGGACCTTGAGCGGAAGCTCGCGGCCAGCAATCTTTTGAATGATCTCGATGACCAGCTTGCCGCCATCGAGTGGTGGGATGGGCAGCAGGTTCATAAAGCCAAGCGAGAACGAAATGAGGGCGGCAAACGAAAGGAACGTGGCAGGGCCGGCAGCAGCAGCCTGTGAGGACATAACGCTAATGCCCACGATCGAAGAAGACTGATCGAGAATCTCCATCGTATGCTGCGGCTGGAGCAGGCGCATCACGCCCTCCGCGGTCTGCACGACATAGGAGAATGACAGACGCGCCGAGGTGATAGGGTCCAAACGGACTACCTCCGTAGAAGCATACACACCTAACCGCTCGTCCTCTTTGAGCGCAACCGAGGTCGAATGCTGCTTGCCGTCGCGCTCATACTCAATGGCGATATCGTCCTTACCGGCGGCCTTGCCGATGGCATCGTAAACGTCCATCCAGGTAGAGCACGATACTCCGTCAACCGAAAGGATCGCGTCGCCGCCCTCGATACCCGCCTTGGCAGCAATAGAACCCTCGTCAACCTGACCGATCACGTTGGTATCCATCGGCACGGTGACACCCGCAATAGAGTAGATGCTCATAAGCAGCAAAAAGCCCGTCAGGATATTGACGAGAATGCCCGCGAGCAGCATAAAGGCGCGCTTGAGAAAACCCTGGCCCAGATAGGTATGCGAACGCTCTTGCGCAAGGAACTCGGCTTCGCCGCACGGCAGCTCCCACACATCGCCCTCGGTAGTCGCATGCTCTCGATCGAAACGGCGGCCGTCAAAGGTGGTGTAACCCGCCGCATCTCGTGGCAGCGTCTGATACTTGGTGGGATAGTAGCTCGGCGAGGGCTTCTCCCCTTCCTCATACCAAGGCGCGATAGAGCCCCAACCCAAGAGCAAGGCGCATGCCTCGAGCACAACCTCCTCGGATAGCTCGAGCTCGGCGGCAAGGTCGGCCACGGTCACGCGACCATGACGATAGATAGCCGCGAGCACGCGATCGGCGCACGAGACGTCGGTCGGATCCATACCGCAGATGGCAGCGTAGCCACCCAGCAGCAGCGGGGTCACGCCAAACTTGGTTCCAATGCGACGTGACGTGTAATGGATGTCAAAGCGACACGGCAGGCCCAAAAAGAACTCGGTCACACGGACGCCGCAGGCACGCGCCGCCAAAAAGTGGCCGCCCTCGTGCAAAAACACAAGGACGGAAAGCATCAGCAGGCCCCAAAAAACC
>CAJJZO010000072.1 GCA_905197585.1 uncultured Collinsella sp. | reverse complement strand
TATTACGAGCTCCTGTGCGAATTGGAGAGAACGCTCCCGCAAACTGCCTCTTGACAACTTATAGGAGCGTCGGTTTTGAAAAGCAGGAAGACCGGCCTGCTCGGAATGTTCAAAAAAGTCTACTCACTTGCCGCGTAAAGCTTCTGCATGAGAAAAAAATGGGGTTTTCAACAGGGCTTCGTCCAGCTCTCGACAAGCTTTTGGCCAGTTGGGGAGGGCTGTTGAAAACTTGGCAGTCCGTTCGGCGCCATTTTTGGTGCGTTCGCGCCAATGCGAGACAGACTGGGTTGAAATTTGTGTTTTCCTGTGCCTATGAAGGATCTACTTTGTGACATATCGGCTTTTAGGTACTGGCGTTTGCCCCCTCAGGTACGCGCTTTGTGTCCGCCGCTTCCACGGCCGGAAGAAGACCGGCAGCGATATGATCTCGCCCGCAACCCGACGGCTGCGGTCGCACTCGGTTTTCCGTTGTATACATTGGTTCGGACGAGAAACAAACGGACTTGTCCAGCCAGCATTAGGCAGCGGCTGTTTCTTGGTGAGCTTCCCAGGGAATCCGTGCTGGAAACGGAGCATGGGTTTTTGATTACGTCTCCTCTACTGACGGCATTCATCATGTCGCGGCACCTGACGGATCTCCAGCTTCTTTTGGTATTGGCGGAGATGTGTGGCTTGTTTGCGGTGTGCGCTCTGCCGGCGGCACTTGAGGCGGAGCTTTCGCGTGCAATTGATTCGGGCGCGATTTCGACAACGTTCGGTTGGGTGCGCTGCCCGTCCGAGGACGGCACCGCTTCAAATTTATGGCGTCGAGACGCTTTGGTTTTAGGCAGAGACCTTGACCGTTTTTGTTCAGATGTTTACGGGATGCGTTACGGCAATAGATTTATGGCGGTATCGCAACTCGTTCCATTGGGTGCCGCGTCGCCCTTTGAGGTCGAGGCGTATTTGTTGCTTGGACTGCCGCGAGCCCTGGGAGGCGAAGGGTTTTGCGGCATAGAGCTCAATGTCGAAGTGACGTTAAGCACAAGTGCTCGAGCGATTGTGGGAAAGTCCCGTGTATATATCGACCTACTTCTTTCTTCACCGGACGGTAGGCGACAGGTGGCCATTGAATGTCAGGGAAAGGCCTCGCACGGACGCGCAGGGGATGGCTTGCGTGACGCTGACCGCATGACGGCCCTTCAGGCCATGGGCTACGATGTGCTTCTCCTTACACACAGACAGATATCGGATGAGGATAGATTCCGCGCGATCGTTAAGGCCGTATGCAGGATGCTCGATGCTGAATATCGTGATAAAAGCTCGGATGAGCAAAGGGCTGAGGCATTACTCCGGTCTGAACTATTCATTGACTGGACAAAATTGGGAGTAATCGACGGAAAGATGCCCGCTAGACACAAAATGGCTCGATCGTGGACGGCTGCGGTTCTAAGTGAGTAGACTTTTGGCACTTTGGCGACCAAGCCGTTTTGCAACAAGTCATTTACCTGCGGCTTTATAAAGCAATATGGATGGCGTGCTCGGCAAGTTCCAAAAAGTCTACTCACTTAGTTTTTGACGAGAAGCCGATGCCGAAGGCGGTCCTATTTCAGGGCGTTAACAAGTTCGTGAGGCACGAAAAAGGCCCGAACCAATACGGTCCGGGCCTCATCGAGCTTGAGGTTATGTCTCAGGCGGTTGGCTTAGCCAAAGTAGCGCTTGAGCAGGCCGGCGAAAGCCTTGCCGTGGCGGGCCTCGTCGCGAGCCATCTCGTGCACGGTGTCGTGGATGGCATCGAGGCCAGCGGCCTTGGCGCGCTTGGCAAGATCAGTCTTTCCGGCGGTGGCGCCGTTCTCGGCCTCAACGCGCATCTCGAGGTTCTTCTTGGTGGAGTCGGTCACGACCTCGCCCAGGAGCTCAGCGAACTTGGCGGCGTGCTCGGCCTCCTCGTGGGCAGCCTTCTCCCAGTACAGGCCGATCTCGGGATAACCCTCGCGATGGGCGACGCGAGCCATGGCCAGGTACATACCGACCTCGGAGCACTCGCCCTCAAAGTTGGCGCGCAGGTCGGCAACGATGTCCTCGGAGACGCCCTCCATCTTGGCGACGCCCACGACGTGCTCGGCAGCCCACTCGAGCTGGCCCTCCTCCTGCTTCAGGAAACGAGAACCGGGAACGCCGCACTGGGGGCACTTGAAATCCTCGGGCAGCTGGTCGCCGTCGAACTCTTCCACATATCCGCAAACGGGGCAAACAAACTTCATGATTCGATCCTTTCGATCGATGGCGATGGGGCGCTTGTCCGGTCCCGTAAGGGCCCTCTCCGGACGTGCGTCTTGACGGGTTCTATTATCCATAAATGCAACCAAATGTGAAGCCTATTAGGAATGATTTTTAATAAAACAATTTTGAGATATGAAGATGTTGATTGATTAACGATTGGCAGGCCGTCTTTGACCGCCGCTGAGTACAATCGGTCGAGCAAATGTTGACCAATCAACAAATGAAGGAGTTTCCTTTATGCATCTAGCCCGTCGTGCCTGGTGCCGAACATATCAGACGGTTTTTCGCATTGCATTGCCGATCCTGCCCTATACCGAGCCGCGCATTTTGGAGCATGCCGAGGATGTGCCCACAGTGCTTCAAAAGCGTTCGATCCAGAAGGTCCTTATCGAGACAGACCCTGGTATTGCACGTTTGGGGCTCACGGCATCACTCGAGCGTGCGCTTACGGCTCAGGGGATTGGCGTTACGGTCTATGCCGAAACGCGTGCGAACCCCACGGTCTCGAATGTGGAGGAGGCAGCGTCCCTGTATCGAGAGAGCGCCTGCCAGGCCATTATCGGTTTTGGCGGAGGATCGGCCATGGACTGCGCCAAGGGCGTGGGCGCACGCGTTGCGCAGCCAAGCAAGCCCATCAACAAGATGCGCGGCCTGCTGCGGATTCATCGTCGCCTGCCGCTGCTTATCGCCGTTCCCACTACGGCAGGCACGGGAAGCGAGGTCACGCTCGCGGCGGTTATCACCGATGACGAGACGCACTACAAGTACCCCATTAACGACTTTGTGCTTATCCCGCGCTTTGCGGTGCACGACCCCGAGTTTACGCGCGGTCTGCCCGCCTCCATTACGGGGCAGACGGGTATGGACGCCCTGACGCATGCCGTCGAGGCCTTTATCGGGCGAAGCACCACGCCCTATACGCGTAAGATGGCGCGACAGGCGGTGCAACTCATCCACGACAATTTGCTCGAGGCCTATGAGCATGGTGACGACATGCGCGCTCGTCGCAATATGCTTTCGGCGGCGTATAAGGCGGGCGTTGCGTTTACTCGCTCCTATGTCGGATATGCGCATGCCATCGCGCACAGTCTGGGCGGCCGATACGGGATTCCGCACGGCTTGGCCAACGCTATCATCCTGCCGCATATGCTTCGCGCCTATGGTGACGCCGCCGCCCCCAAGCTTGCCGATCTGGCTCGCATGGCGGGCATTGCGCCGGCTACCGCGCAGGACAGTCTTGCGGCCGAGGCCTTTATCGGTTGGGTCGACCGCATGAACGAGGCCCTGGGAATCCCCAAATATGTCTCGGGTATTCGCCGCTCCGATATTCCGCAAATGGCGGCCCATGCCGATGCCGAGGCCAATCCGCTATACCCCGTTCCACTTTTGATGGACCGCTCGGAGCTCGAGCATATGTACGAGGTCGTCGCGGGTGGTATGTTTGAGGACGAGAACTAGGAGGGTGCCATGAACACCGAGGAAATTGCGCGCATCGTCGGCGATCAGCGCACTTACTTTAAAACGCACGCTACGTTTGATGTTGATGCCCGACGTCGCGCGCTCGTGAGTTTACGCGATACGGTACGGGCGCACGAGGCCGATATTGCCCATGCACTCAAGACCGATTTGGGAAAGTCGCATGACGAGGCCTATATGTGCGAGATTGGCACATCGCTTTCCGAGATTCGACATCAGATTGCGCATGTGGCCCGATGGAGTCGTCCGCGCCTGCGTCCGTGCGACCTCGCTAACGCCGTGAGCGTGTGCAAAACGCAAACCGTGCCCTATGGCGTCACGCTCATCATGGCGCCCTGGAACTATCCGTTTTTGCTGACGCTCGAGCCGCTCGCTGGCGCCCTTGCCGCGGGCAATACCGTGGTCATCAAGCCGAGCGCCTATGCTCCGGCATCGAGCGCGGTGCTCAGGCAAATCTGTGAAGAGGCATTTGATCCGCGCCTGGTGACGGTTGTCGAGGGCGGGCGCGCCGAGAACGAAGCGCTGCTCGATGAGCACTGGGACAAGATCTTCTTTACCGGTAGCGTTCCGGTTGGCAAGCTCGTCATGGAGCGCGCAAGTAAAAACCTTACGCCCGTGACGCTTGAGCTGGGCGGAAAGAGTCCCTGCATCGTGGATGCGACGGCAAACTTGAAGGTCGCGGCACGGCGTATCGCCTTTGGTAAATGGCTCAACGTGGGGCAGACCTGCGTGGCGCCCGACTACCTGCTGGTCGATACGCGCGTGCACGACGAGCTGCTGGGCCTCATCAAGGAGGAGGTCCGTCGCATGTTTGGCGAACATCCACTCGACAATGAGGATTACGGACATATCGTCAACGCCAAGCATTTTGCGCGCGTGCGCGGGCTGATCGATCCCGATAAGGTCGTGCTTGGAGGTGCCGCGCGCGAGGCTTCGCTCAAGATTGAGCCGACAATTTTGGACGGCGTGGCCCCCGCTGACGCCGTGTTGCAGTAGGAGATGTTCGGTCCCATCTTGCCGGTGCTGACGTTTGAGAGCCTAGACGAGGCCGAGACGTTTATTACGGATCGTCCGACGCCGCTGGCCCTGTATATCTTTAGCCAGGATCGTGCGGTTCAGCAACGCTTTGTGCGCTACGTGCCCTTTGGCGGCGGCTGCGTCAACGACACCATCATGCACTTGGCTACGAGCCATATGGGCTTTGGCGGCATGGGCGCGAGCGGTATGGGGCAGTACCATGGCCGCGAGAGCTTCGATACGTTTAGCCACAAGAAGAGTATCGTGAACAAGGCAACCTGGCTGGACGTGCCGTTTCGGTATGCGCCCTACGCAAGCTGGAAGCACAAGTTCGTGCGCATGTTTGTGCATTAGAAAAGGGCGCAGGTAATACGAACAAGTGTTCCTATTACCTGCATTTTGCGTTAGACTACTGTTATGGAGCACGGATGGGCCAACTCCCTTTAGAAGGGATTTGGTATGAACGTAAGCGATGTTATTTCGTTATTGGCGTTGTTGATTGCGGCTATCGAACTCGGTCTGTTTATCGGCCGAATGAAATAGCCGCCCCCGCGTAAGCGAAGACGGCCACTTCTCACGATGAAAACGTGTATCGGAGTTGGCAAGACCCGCGGCAACGGGTGCCATCCGTGTTCCTATCTTATCTGCAAGCGTTCTGTCGCGCAAGCGTTGAGGCAAACGATTGAAGGACGCAGACAGGATGTATTTGTGTCCGCACGGGACCGTAGACTTCTCAATAAGGTTACACACCGGTTTATCCGGCCGTTAGAGGAGCTGCTATGTACGAGCCTTCGCGTGTTCTTCTGTCATTTCACATTGCAGGATTTCAGTATGCCGATGGCGCCTTGGTCTTGGGCGATCTTAAAGCGGGCGATAAGCTGACGCTGTGTGCCGAGCGCGATAATCCCCATGACCCTGAGGCGGTTGCGATTTATTACGGCAACACCAAGCTTGGCTATGTTCCGGGAAACGAGGTCGGCCCACTGTCCTTGATGATGTATTACGGCCACGAGGACGTATTTGAGGCCCGCGTGCAACAGGTTGCTCCCGAACGCAGCCCGTGGCATCAGGTGCGCGTTGGGCTCTACGTGGTGGATGCTCGCTAGTCGGCAAGGGAGGCGGCCATGTTTGATGACGACGACCTATTCAATCTGACAGACGATTCGTTTGAGTGGGATCTGCTACTCGATGACGATGAGTTGGAGCAGGATCGTAAGAAGCGGCAGGGCAAGAACGCCCAGGGTGATGCGTTGAAAAAGAAAGACAAACGCCGTCGCGGACTGTTCGGCGGGCTCTTTGGATAACCGCCACATCGCTGCGTCTGTATACTTAGCACGAGTTGAACACGTTGCGAAATGAGGGCATAGACGATGATGTGGTTTACCGCCGACCTGCACCTGGGCGATACGAATATCTTGCGCGACATGGATCGGCCGTTTGGCTCGGTCGAGGAGATGAATCGCAAGGTCATCGATGCCATCAATGAGTGCGTGGCTGCGGATGACCGCCTCTTTATTCTGGGTGACTTTACCTATCGTTTGCCCCTGGCGGAGGCGGTGCGCCTGCGCGAGCGTATCGAATGCCAGAACGTGACGCTCATCCGCGGTAACCATGACGGCGACTGGGAAGATTCCGACGTACCGCAGATTTGGGAAGACGTGCGCGATTACCTGGAGATTGCTCCCGGCTATGCCAAGGGTCATCGTCTGGTGATGAGCCACTACCCCATGCTCAGCTGGAACGGCAAGGCACGTGGCGCCATTATGCTGCACGGACATATCCACAGCAGGGGTGACCGCACCAACGCACGCAACCGCGATCGCGAGCGCCGCATTTACCGCTACGATGTGGGCCTCGACGCCAATGACTACAAGCCCGTAAGTCGTGATCAAATCCTCGGCTATTTTGGACTGTAATTCTCGAACCACCACAAAGGGGACAGGCACCTTTGTGGTGGTTCTGGCGCCGTTGCCATTATGGCGGCGGCGCCTTTTTTGTCCGTGCGGCGCGGTAGAGTGTAGGCGGTTGAAATTTGCGTCCATCGAGGAGCTGCTATGAACGAGATCAAGTGCCCGCATTGCGGCGAAGTATTTAACGTCGATGCATCCGGCTATGCGGATATCGTCAAGCAGGTGCGCGATGCGGAGTTCTCGCGCGACCTGAATGACCGCGTAGCGGCTGCTCGACGCGAGGGCGAGCAGGCGCTGGAGCTTGAGCGCTCGCGTTCGACGGCTGCCTTGCAAAAGGCGGAGTCTCAGCGCAATGCTCAGCTTGTCGAGCAGAAGAACGCTGCGGCTCAGCAACTGGCACAAGAGGTTGCCAAGCGTGATGCCGAGCTTGCCGAATTGCGTGCCAAGCTCGAGGGCGCTGCCGCAGAGCGCGAGAGTGCAAGCCAGCGCGCGGCGGTTGAGGCCCGTGCCGACGCTCAAAAGGAGAACGCCGAGCTCCAGCGCGAAATCGACAACTTGCGTGCGCAGCTGGGGCGCAAGGATGACGAAGCCAAGCTTGCCGAGTCGGCGGCGCGCAATGCTGCTCAAAACGATGTAGCTGCACGAGATGCCCAGATTGCCGAGCTGCAGGCCAAGCTTGCTGCGGCGGACAAGGCCCAGGAGATGGCGCTTGCCGCTGCCGCGGCCGAGTCGCAGCGTGAGCTCGATGCCGCTCGCAGCGAGGCCGAGCGCGCACTTGCTGACTACCGCGCGACGGTACAGGAGAAGCTTTCCGCCGCAAAGGCTCAGTCTGAGCAGGAGGCCGAGGGCCTGCGCGCGCAGCTGCGCGAACAGGAGCTGACGGCCAAAATGAACCTATCGGAGGCGGTCGCTGCGGCGGAACGAGAGCGCGATGAGGCACGTGCCAAGCTCGCGAGCGAGCTGGCGGTGCGCGATTCTCGCGAGGAACAGGCCAAGGCGGCGCATGAGCTCGAGCTTGCGCAGGCCAAGCGCGCGAGCGATGACCTGATTCGCTATAAGGATGAAGAGATTGAGCGCCTTAAGGACATGAAGGTCCGCCTGTCCACCAAGATGGTGGGCGAGTCGCTCGAGCAGCACTGCGAGACCGAGTTTAACCGCCTACGCATGACGGCGTTTCCTAACGCGTACTTCGAGAAAGATAACGATGCGTCCGAGGGCACCAAGGGCGACTTTATCTTCCGCGAGTGCGATGCGAGCGGCAACGAGGTCATTTCGATTATGTTCGAGATGAAAAACGAGAACGACGAGACCGCGACCAAGCATAAAAACGAGGACTTCTTTAAGAAACTCGATCATGATCGTCGCCAGAAAGGCTGTGAGTATGCGGTGCTCTGCACCCTGCTGGAGCCCGAGAGTGAGCTCTATAACGCGGGTATCGTCGACGTGAGTTACCGCTATGAAAAGATGTACGTGATCCGCCCGCAGTTCTTCATTCCCATGATTACGCTTCTTCGCAACGCCGCCATGGGTTCATTGCGCTATAAACAGGAGCTAGCGGAGTACAAGCAGCAGAACATCGATGTCACGAACTTCGAGGCCAAGATGGAGAAGTTCAAGAACGACTTTGGCCGCAACTACGAGATCGCGAGCCGCAAGTTCCAAACGGCG
>CAJJZO010000071.1 GCA_905197585.1 uncultured Collinsella sp. | reverse complement strand
TAACCATGCAGGTAGATGGCCTGTTTTCGGCGACATTTTTACATCCGAATCGGTGAGCGGTAATCGGCGACCTTGAACGGTAGCTAGATATGAAGTCTTGGTAAGTTTCGGGACGTGTACTTTTTGAAAAAGAGCATTCTATCTGCTGTTTTGTGTTTCTTGATCGCATATTTGAAGGTATGTGATAAGGGCGGCGGACTGTCGCCTTGTATCTGCGGAAACTGTGTCCCGGAATTGCCACTCAGAACGGGACGCGCTTTCCGGACAGCCCTCAACCGGAAATTGCATCCCGGGATTTGCCTGCGCTCAGAGTGGGACATGCTTTCCTAACAAGGCCGCATGCGGAAACTACGCCCCGGATTCGACGCTCAGAATGGGATTCGTTTTCCGGTAGAAGTTTCAGCGGAAACCGCATCCCAGAATTCAGGCTCAGAACGGGACGCGCTTTCCGGATGGCATGCTTGGCGGAAACTACGGCCCAGTTTTTGGCTCCAGAACGGGATACATTTTCCGGAACGGTCCACGTGCGGTGGTGTACCGACCCTTTTGCGTGCGCCGCTTATCGAATTACGTTATAGCTAGCTATATTATAGGAAGGTATAATATAGCTAGCTATAACGTAAAGGAAGGATGGCCCTATGTTTATCGGAAGAACGGCGGAAATGTCCGAGCTCAATCGACTGTATGGCACGGGCTCCTTTGAGATGCCTGTGATTTACGGCCGCCGTCGCGTGGGCAAAACGCGTCTTATCACAGAGTTTATCCAAGGCAAGAAGGCTATTTACTTTCAAGCTCGTCGCACCAATGCAGAGGCAAACCTGCATGGCTTTAGCCAGGCGATACTTGCGGGCTCCGTTGGTGTTGCTGGCGTGTCGTTTCGTAGTTTTGACGAGGCGTTCGATGCATTGGCTACCATGGCTCGTACGGAACGTTTGATTGTCGTGATCGACGAGTATCCTTATCTCGCCCAATCGAATCCCGAGATCAGCTCGTTGCTGCAAGACAAGATCGATCACTTGTACAAAGAGACCAAGCTTATGCTTATCCTGTGCGGGTCGTCGCTTTCGTTTATGGAAGAGCAGGTGTTGGGCTACGAGAGTCCGCTATACGGTAGGCGTACGGCCCAGTTTAAGATCATGCCGCTCGATTTTATGACGACCCTCGGCCTGTGGCAGAGCATGGGTCGCGAAGACGCTGCAGTTTGCTATGGCATGACGGGTGGCATTCCTGCATATATCGAGAAAGTCGATCCTGCCGCACCGCTCAAGGACAACATCAAACGTCTTTTTCTTACTCCTACGGGCTATCTCTTTGAGGAGCCGAGTAACCTGCTATTGCAGGAGTGCCGCAATCCCGAGCAATATGATGCGATCGTGCAAGCAATTGCCCAGGGGCGCTCGAAGATCTCGGAGATTGCGAGCTCTACGGGAATCCCTGCGAGCAACGTAAAGAGCTATGTGGATAAGCTGGCGTCGCTTGGGATTGTCGAGCGCGAGCTGCCCCTAAACGAGACGAGCAATAAGCGAGCCGTGTATCTGCTGAGCGACCAGATGTTTAGGTTCTGGTACAAGTTTGTTCCGCAGAACATCGGGCTGATTCAAAACGATATGGCCGAGATGGCGTATGAGCGCATTGAGCCGCACGTATCGGATTATATGGGTACGGTCTTTGAGATTATATGCAGACAATACGTGTACGAACTCGCGCGGGCGGGCCAGCTTGATGTGGTTCCGGCAAGCGTTGGGCGCTGGTGGGGGACGGATAATCGCACGCATACGCAGGAAGAAATCGACTTGATTGTTGACGATGGCGAGGGCACTGCGCTGTTTGCGGAATGCAAATGGCGCAATGAACCGGTGGGCGAAGACGTGCTGCAAAAGCTCGTGCATCGAAGCGAGCTCTTTAGGCGGCAGCACAAAAGCTATGCGATCTTCTCGAAGCGAGGCTTTACGCAAGGATGTCAGGAAGCTGCGGCGAGCAGGGGAGATGCCAAGCTGATTTCGTTTGCCGAGATGTGCGAGCGGAGATAACCAAGCACGCTCTGATGTGATGCTCGGAATGGGTCGCGCTAAGGATGCCAAGCGTAAAACCTTCAATGAAAATGGCGTAAAAACTACATCTGTCATGGCGTAAAAACTACATTGAAAGTAGCGTAAAATCAGCATTGAGAATGGCGTAATTTCGCATATCGCGTGATAGAGAGGGACGGCCGTCTATGGATGCACCAAAGAGATTGACCCAAAAGGGATATAGGCCCCGGCTCATAGAGGAGCGCCTCGACACCCTTATGCGGGCGTTTGGCTGTGTGGAGATCAACGGCCCCAAATGGTGCGGCAAGACCTGGACGGCGCTCTCTCGCTCGGCGAGCGTCTCCAGGCTCGATGAGCCTGCGCAGCGTGCGGCGGCAGAGGTCGACCCAAGCCTGGCGCTCATCGGCGATGCGCCACACCTGGTCGATGAATGGCAGGAGGTGCTCGAGGTTTGGGATGCCGCCCGGCGTTTCGTGGACGCGAGCGGCAACGAACGGGGGACACTTTTGCTCACGGGCTCGACCGCGCTCAAAAGCGAGGAGCGCAGCCATGTTCGTCATTCCGGCACGGGTAGGATCGCCCGTCTGTCAATGCGCCCCATGGCCCTGTGTGAGTCGGGCGACGGCGAGCCGCTCGTGTCACTGGCAAGCCTCTTTAAGGGCGAGGATTTTGCCCCTCAGCGTCGCGAGAGCACGGTGGATGACGTCGCCCGCTGGTGCTGCAGGGGCGGTTGGCCTGCAAATCTTGGGCTTTCGGAAGATCTTGCGCGAGAGACGGCAAGCCAGTACGTGCACTCGGTGCTCGACGTCAACGTGCTGGACGAGGGCATGTCGCCCGAGCTTGCACACGGCCTTTTGCGAGCTCTTGCCATGAACGAGAGCCAGGCTGTCACGTACAAGACGCTCGTAAAGGACGCCTCGTACGGTGAGGCGGGCCCCGACGAGAGGACCATCGCTGCGTACTTGGACCTCTTCAACAGGCTCAAGCTGACCGAGGACCTGTGCGGATGGGAGCCGCCCATGCGCTCGAAGGCCCGCGTTCGCGTGCGCCCCAAGCGCTACTTCTGTGACCCGTCACTTGCGGCGGCGTTGCTGGGGGCTACCCCTGAGCGGCTGCTTGGCGATATGCAAACGCTGGGGATGCTCTTTGAGAATCTCGTCCTGCGCGACGTGCGCGTGTTCCTTTCCACCTACGGCGGTGTCGACAACAGTGTCCATTATTTCCGAGATGAGAAGGGCCTTGAGGTCGATCTGATCGTTGAGCACGACGGGCGCTGGGGAGCCATCGAGGTCAAGCTGAGTGATGCGAAAGCAGACGATGGAGCGAGAAATCTCAAGGCGCTGGAGAGGAAAGTGCTCTCCAATCCTGCCGCCCAGAATGCCGCGCCGGCGTTTTTGGCGGTCGTGGTTGGAAAGGGGAGCATTGCCTACACACGCGACGACGGCGTGGCGGTGATTCCCATGGCGGCACTTGGGGCGTAGTGGTTTTGCGGGCGTGCCGTGCTTCCTTTACCGAAAATCCATTTGGTAAACCAGATGCTCGCGGATAGAATAAAGTTGACGGCAGCCCAAGGGTGATAGCTGGGCAGCGCCGTTGCTTGGTCAAGAGGTCAGTGCCTTAATGGCAGCGACTTGTTATGCTTCGAATGCTGCTTGAGTGCCTCGGAAAGTTCGATAAGCGCCGTGAAGAGCGAGACCAAAGCAACCAAGAGCTCTACGAGCTCTGATGGGCCCGGGATGACCGCTGATTCAAGTCACCGGGCCTAAATCTTTTTCATGCATTTGAATAGAGCGGGCAACTCTCTTGGGGCCGTCTGCATGGCGTGTGCCTGGCGCATGGTATTGCGCCCAGCTTTCATGTCCGCGCGGCCACCTATCCTTACGGCAATGTAGCCGCTTATGTAACAAGCGGCAAGCAACGGAGAAAGGCCCTAACCGTGTCAGCTGAAAAGACGCCGTGTATCTCGGCTATCGATACGACGAACTTTGCGTGCCAGATTGTGCTGGACTTTGAGTTTGCGCCGGTGCCAAAGCAGCGCCAGCGCCGTGGGCTGCGCAACGAGATTATCGAGGTCGGCGCCGTCAAGCTCGACTATCACGGCAACGTTATGGGCGAGTTTTCGCAGTGTGTGCAGACGGAATTTACCGAAGGCGTTGCGTTCCCTGTCCGCGAGCTTACGGGGATATCGGCCGTGGACACCGCGATGGCCGATCCGCTCTACGTGGTGATCAAAAGGCTCTGCGATTGGATCGGTCGCTACTCCGCCCAGATAGTTTGCTGGAGCGGGGCGGATCGTCGACAGCTTTTGACCGAGTGCCAGGCAAAGCACATTGATCTTTCCGCATTTCCTACGGACTGGGCCGACCTGCAGGCGTTTTACACCTCGATCATGGACGTGGGCAGCCACGGGTGCGTCTCTTTGAGTGACGCGGCGACGTGGCTTGGCATCGAGTTCGACGAGCCGACGGGTCACGCCCACAGCGCCCTTGCCGATGCGCGCGTGACCGCCAAGCTGCTCAAGCAGGTGATGGACGGGGACTACCGCGTGAGCCCGCGCGCCCAGGAAGTCCGCCAGCGGTGGGGGATGGGCGAGCGAGCTCAGACGCGCCTTTCTAGCAAGTGCCCCGAGCTGGGCGACCTGCTGCTGAAGCTGAAGGCGGCGGGAAGGTAGGGGCGTTAGCTGTCTGCATGGCGCGTGCCTGTCGCGTATCGTTACTCTTCCTGCTGCTTGGCAGGCAAGATGTAGACGTTCTCGGCGTCCACGGCGATCTGCGCGGGGCGGTTGTAGAGGGTGTCGATCTCCTTTACGCTCTGCTTGAACGGCGTGACGTCGGGCGTCTTTGCCTGATGGAGCTTTTCGAGGAGTTTCTCGGATTGCTTGTCGTTGAACTTTCCGATGCTCTCTCCTGCGCCTTCGAGCGCCTCGTCGATGAGTGTATGGTCGCCCACGGGGGTCTTTGCGATGGCGTGACCGAGCAATTTGCCCGCGGACGCGATACCGCCCAGCAGTGCCGCATCGACGGTGTCGACAGCCCCCGCTTCGAGTGCGTTGTAGCAGTCGGTGTAGAGCTCGCGGTACGCGATCGAATCAGCCTCGATTTTCGCAGTGGCGTCCGCGAGCTTTGCGGGCTCGAAGTTCTGGGCGAGCATGGGTTCGAGGAACAGCGAGAACGCGTGGATGTAGGTGGCGAGCTGGCAGTCTTTGAGGTAGTCGAGCACCTTGTCGAGGCGTCTGCCCAAGCCGTCTCGCACCTCGATGAACCCTTTCTTTTTCAGATCCGCCTGTGCCTGCGAGCGGAAGAGTTCCATGTCCTGCGCGGACGACTGCTTGATGTCGAGCACCTTCATATGGGCGTTTGCCATGTAGGTGGCGTTGCCGTAGTTGAGGCCGTAACCGTTGAGGATGTCTGCGAGCGTCTTGAGGTTGCCACGCATGTTGGCCTTGTCGCGCTGACGCATGTACTCGAACATTTCGTCGACGGACTCCTGGATGGAGTCGAGCTTTTGGTTTATCTGCGCGATTGCGGCTGCCATGAATAGCGATGTTGGATCGTAAGGCACCTGCGTGACGCTCGTGGCGATGTCGCCCTCGACTACGTGGAAGCGCGCCTGCCCAAGGCCCTTGGCGGCGTCGCGGTAGCCCCCTGTGAGACCGCTGCCGTCCTTGAACGTGTTGAGTTTCGACGGATCGAGCGGGCTACCATATTTGTCAGTCGCCTGGAGCAGCGTGGGCACACTCACCGTGTTGGTGACGGTGCGAAACATCGAGCGGAGCGAGGCGAACGCCACGCCGAGTTGGGGAATTCGCTCGAGCGGTAGCTTGATGGCGCCGGAGACGTCCACCCGCTTCTGAGTGAGCGCGAGGTGGATTTTGGTCGATGCGAGCTGTTTTGCCACGAGCTCCTCTCGGCCGTCGTTCGCCGAGGGTTTGGTCTCGTTGTCTGCCATAGCGCGCTCCTTGCTTACGTTGATAGTCGTGGGCATTATCTCATCGCCTGGTGGCTTGCTAGAGCGGGGTAGAGGCCGAGCGTCTGGCGAAACTCGTTAACTGATTGCATTTCAGCGGATTGGGTTGATTATAAGAGAAGGACGGCTATCCATCTGCCCTTCCCAGTTGAGTTCGCTTTGAGCTACTGTTCGTGCCTATGCTGCTTGGGCTCAAGCCTTCTCGCTGCCGTGAAGCAGGCCGTGGCCGCCATGGCCAATGCGATGCTGGCCATCCAAGTGGAGTCGCCGGTTGCAGCGAGCTTTGGTTCATCGGCTGTCGTGCGTCCCGACTTTTTTGTAGCCGCCTCGTCGGCGTCCTTTTCAGGAGTGGCAGGATCACTTTTGTTGTCGCCGGGTGAATCTACGTCGGTCTTTCCGCCCGCCTGCTCCCCTTGGGCCTTCCCCTCCACGGTGAAGGACGCATCGGTCGCCGTCCCGTCCTTCCAGACGGCCGTGACGGTGTGTCCGCCGCCGGCGAGCGTGTCCAGGTAGGACGGCCTGCGCTCGATAATCGTGCTGCCCCTGGTTGCGGTGTAGTTCTCGGCGGAGACCTCCGTTCCGTCCACGAGGAGACGCGTGAACTCATCGAGAGGACCGCTGAAGCGGAAGGTCAGACCGGCCTCGCCGTCCTTTGCATACGCCTGCCCGTCGCCCTTGGTGGCGGCATACAGCGGAGCGGTCACGTCGAAGGTGACGTCCCCCGCGTCGTCGACATCAAAGGTCTGAACGCCGGTCTTGCCGTTACGCTCGGCGTAGGCGGAGCTGTAGACGAAGGTCTCGTGGCCCGTCTTGTCGAGGACCGCGAGGGCTTGGATTTCAAACGAGCCCATCGAGAGCGACGTGGGGAACTCGATTTCGATATAGCCCCTTGCCGCATCGTAGCTGCAGCTCAACGTTTTGCGGGTCTTTAAAGAGTTCGGGTCCTCGACATAGCCGGGGTCGCCGAGGATCGGGGAGACAGACCTTACGCCGTCCGCGTCGCCTACATTGCAATAGATACGGAGGATCCCGCCGACGGGGACCCTCTTCGCGGAGATGGAAACGTTCGAGACCGTGGGCGGGTTCCGGTCGATCGCGCTGCCGGTCACCTCGAAGCACAGCTCGCTCGGGTCGCCAACCGAGAAAGTCGCGCCCGAAATGCCGTTGGCCCTGGCGTAGGAACTCTCGTACACATCGGTCTCGAACCCTAGGCCATCGGTGACCGAAAGGCCGATCAGCCTGTGCCTTCCGATACTATTGCTGTCGAATGTGAGGTCAAACCCGTCGATAGACGAGCCTCCGTGATAATAGGCTGACGAAACAGAGCAGCCGTCGTCCGAATTCTCCCAGCCCTGCCGCAGTATGGGGGAAACGGAGCGAACGCCGTCGGCATCGGAGACGGTCCAAGAGATGTGGAAGTCGGCACCGGTTGCGACCTCCCTGCTCGAGAGCGACACGGAGGACACGGTCGGCGGGTTTTGGTCCTCGGGTCCCTCGGTCACCTCATACTCGAGGGGGTCGGTGGTGAAGGTCGGACAGTCGAGCCCCTTCTCCTCGGCATACGTCGTGTCGTAGACATCGGTAACCCATCCAAGACTATCGGTCACGCCGAGGCCGATGATCCGGTACCTGCAGGGCCGGTCGCTCGGGGAGGTGGAGATATCGAAGCCCGCGGTCGTGTTGCCGGTCGACGAGAAGGCGAGACGGGAACTGATTCCATGGTCTCCGGTATCGTTTTCGACAAGGACTTCGACTATGGGCGTGACGGACCGTACCCCGTCAGGGTCATCGACGCTATAGCCGACATGCAGCGTGGAGCCGGCCGTGACTGTCGTCGCGGATATCGTCACGTTGGAGATGCTGGGCGGGTTCGGGTCCGACGCGGCTAGGGCGGTTGAGGGCAAAGCAAGCGCTACGGTGGCGGACAGCGAGGCGAGCAGGCTAAGCGCGAAGCGCCTGGAGAATTTCAAGGAGGTCATTGGTGGTGCCGATCTTCCATAATTGTTGCAGCGATACCAGTATATCTTTGGCCCATGCTAGCCAGATGTTCTTTCCGCGAACGGCTCGTTAGTTTAGAGACGGCATATGGACGCCTGTCTCGTCCACGTTTCTCGTAAGGGCGATTATAAGGACATGAAGAGACTTTCTCGGAACAATCAATTGGGGATATCAAAGAAATGCTGGACGCCTCCTGATCGCTCAATGCCTTTGAGGTGAAATGCGGCGCATCGGCTACGTTGTTGAGATCATTTATCGAGCGATACGTCATTCCAGCTGAGGCCACCGTCATGAGGCTTCTGTTCCTACCCCCCCCCCCGCCGGCCCGCGCGCGGCGCCCCCCAGCGCGTACTCCCGCTCGCGCCCCTGGCCCCGCTCGGCCGTCTCGACGGCGGCGCGCCACCGG
>CAJJZO010000070.1 GCA_905197585.1 uncultured Collinsella sp. | reverse complement strand
ATCCCGCAGTTTTTGCGCCGCGGCCGCACGGGGCTGGGGGTGCATGATGCTATTGACGTGCGGGGGCGCGCGCCGGCCGACCCCGTGCGCTCGCGCCTGCGGGCATCGAGTGTGTTGATGGGCTGGGGCATGGAAGATTCGCTGGAGCGCGCGGACGCGATGCGCTCGCGCGGGTGGGGTGCCGCGACGCGTCGTACGACGTATGCGCGGTATCGACTGGGGCGCGGCGATGTTGCTGCGCTGGTTGGGCTTGCACTGTTTGGCGTGGTCACGGTGACAGTGGCGTGGACCGCGACGACGCAGTATTCGTTTTATCCGCAGCTCTCGGTGCCGGCGCCGTGGCTGGGCTATGTCGTGTACGCTGCCTGGATGGTGCTGCCTTGCGCGTTGCACGCGATTGATGAGAAGAGGTTTGGCTGATGGCTCGGTTGGATAGGAGCTCGGCGGCGGGTGTGGCATATGGCTCGGCCGCGCCGGCGATTGAGGTGCGAGGCCTTAGTTTTGCCTATCCCGGGGCCGAGGCACCGGTGCTCGAGGGGCTTGATTGGCGTGTTTCCCAAGGTGCGTTTGCACTGCTTGTTGGCGGTACCGGTTCGGGCAAGTCGACGCTGCTGTCGCTGCTCAAGCCCGAGATCGCGCCTGCTGGTACGCGCTCCGGCGAGCTGCGCGTGCTGGGCGAGCCCGTCGCCGACATGGATGTGCGGGCATCGGCGGAGCGCGTGGGCTATGTGTTCCAGGATCCCGAGAACCAGATCGTGTGCGAAACCGTGTGGCACGAGATGGCGTTTGGCCTGGAAAACTTGGGGCTAGCGCGTGATGAGATGCGCCGTCGCGTAGCTGAGACCAGCTATTTCTTTGGGCTGGAAGATTGGCTTCACCGCGATACTGACACGCTTTCGGGCGGTCGCAAACAGTTGCTGTCGTTGGCGGCCGTTCTGACGCTGCGCCCGCGCGTGCTGCTGCTCGACGAGCCCACGTCTCAGCTTGATCCGGTTGCGGAGAAGAATTTCCTGCACGCGCTGTTTCGTGTGAATCGCGAGCTGGGCTGCACAGTTGTTGTGGCGACGCATCAGCCGCGCCCAATGCTCGAATACGCGACGTGTGCGTACCGGATTGAGGACGGTCGCGTGCGCGAGGTGGCGGATATGGCTTCTTTGGGACGCCGAGAATCGCTGTTTTCCGATGACATGTTGGGGTGGGGTGCCATCCGATGTGCAAATAAAGGAGTATTCAGCAGGCGCGAGGACAATTTGGGCTCTCTGGAGCCGCCCGGGGACGTATCGAGCGCGAAAAAAAGTTCAGAATTGGACAAATCGTCCGAATTTGTGGCGCAAACGTCGCTCGAGAACGGCTCGGAAGCCTTCCCGCGCACGGATGGAAGCAGAATACTCCAAAAAATGCACGGCGGGTCGGCTACCACCCTGTCGGAAGGCTGGTTTCGCTACGATCGAGCGTCCGGCTGGGTGCTGCGCGGGCTCGATGCGTCGTTTTCGACTGGCGCGGTGCATGCGGTTGTGGGCGGTAACGGCTGCGGCAAGTCGACGATGCTTTCGGTGCTGGCCAAGACTGCCAAGCTGCAGCGTGGTCGTATGGTGCGCGGGGCGGCCTCGGCTGCGCTGCTGCCGCAGAACCCCAAGGCCCTGCTGGTTGCCGAGACGGTGCGCGACGAGCTGATGGAATGGGCCTCGACCTGCGGATATGACGAGAACTTGGCGCGGGAGCGTGCGGCGAGCTTGGGGTTGTCGGGTCTGGATGGACGCCATCCGTACGATCTTTCGGGCGGGCAGCGTCAACTGCTTGCATTGGCAAAACTGCTGCTAATCGGCCCCGAACTGCTATTGCTCGATGAGCCCACCAAGGGTCTAGACCTGTTCAGCCGCCGCATTATCGCCCGCGCCCTGCGTGGCCATGCGAAGGCTGGCGGCACCGTCATCACGGCTACGCACGATTTGGACTTTGCCGAGCAGGTAGCCGACGACGTCGCCATGATGTTTGACGGCGAGATTGCCTGCATGGAGTCCCCGGCCGACTTCTTTGCCGACAACGTGTTCTATAGGGCGTGATGGGATGACGGACTGTCGTTTCTCGCGCTTGCTTGCAAAACTGGAGATCCCGCTGTTGTTGGCGGTGCCGGCGGTGATGGCTGCGGCGTTGCTGTCGGGTGTTGAGCAGGCAGCATTGGCCATGCTGGTTGTGGTGGCGCTGGTGCTCGCGCTGTTCTTTGCGGGTTACGAGGCATCTCGTCCGGGTTTGCGCCAGATTATGCCCACGCTGGTTCTGGCAGCATTGGCCGCGGCGGGGCGCATCTTGTTTGGCCCCATTCCCGACTTTAAACCCGTGAGTGCCATCGCCATTATCGCCGGGGCGACACTCGGTCGTCGTAACGGCTTTATGGTCGGTGCGTTGGCGGCGCTGACCAGCAATTTCTTTTTTGGGCAGGGCATGTGGACGCCGTGGCAGATGTATGCCTGGGGGCTCGTGGGATACGTTGGCGGTGCGCTGTCGTATGCGGGTGCATTCGGCCGCGCCGATGGCACCGTGCGCATGCCGGCGCTACTGACCTACGGCTTTGCTTCGGGTTTGCTGTACGGCGTTGTGATCAACGCCTACGACATTATCGGTTTTGTTCAACCGCTCACGTGGGCGGGTGCCATGGCACGTCTTGCCACGGCAGTGCCGTTCGATATCACACACGGCCTCGCGACCTGCGTGTTCTTGGCTGCCTTGTACAAGCCTTGGTGCCGTCGCATTAACCGTGTCGTCGTGAAATACGGGCTGTAAGGCATTTCGCGTTCCCTCACGAACTTGCGGTGGAATGGTTCTCGTTTTTGGCTATTTGCTGCCCAAACAGGAACTATTCCACCGCACCTTATAGGGGGAGAGGGGCCACATAATCTGTTTTCCTCTGTCCCCCCAGGAATTACTTGGGGCTAGAGTTCTAGCGTGAGGGTGACGGGGCAGTGGTCGCTGCCGAAGATGTCGCCGCGGATGCCGGTGTCGCGTACGTTGTCGGCGATTGCGTCGCTTACCAGGAAGTAATCGATGCGCCAGCCGGCGTTGTTCTTGCGGGCATTAAAGCGGTAGCTCCACCAGCTGTAGACGCCCTCGACGTCGGGGTTTGCCGCGCGCCAGGTATCGGTAAACCCGGCGTTGAGCAGCTCGGTAAACTTGCCGCGTTCTTCGTCCGAAAAGCCTGCGTTGCCGCGGTTGGACTTGGGGTTCTTAAGGTCGATCTCCTCATGCGCCACGTTAAAGTCGCCGCAGGTTACGACGGGTTTGCCGGTCTCGCGCTCGAGTCCCGTCAAAAAGCCGCGATAGGCATCATCCCAGGCCATGCGCACATCGATGCGCGCGAGCTCATTTTGGGCGTTGGGCGTGTAGACGTCGACAAACCAAAACTTGTCGAACTCGAGCGCGCAGACGCGGCCCTCGGTTACGGCTTGGGCGACGAGTACGGCCGCCTCGCCCTCGCCGGCGTAGGGCAGCAGCGCGTCGGCGCGCAGCACGCGCAGCGGCTCCTGGCGGCTAAAGACCGCGGTGCCCGAGTAGCCCTTGCGCTCGGCGTAGCTCCAGGTTTGGTAATAACCGGGCAGGTCAATATCGACCTGGCCCCCTTGCAGCTTGGTCTCCTGCAGCGCCAAGATGTCGACGTCGAGTTCTTGCGCGATCTGGATAAAGCTCGGGTCCTTTTTGAGCACGGCGCGCAGGCCGTTAACGTTCCACGAGGCAAAGGTGTAAGTCTGAGGCATGGTGTCCTTTCGACGGGGTTGGCAGGCTTAAGATTAGCGCAACAGGGGCGGGGTGGGCCCCGCGCATGCTGACTTAAAGGCCGCATGCTGGGACGTTGCCCAACGCTGCCCGACCAACAGGGACGGAGGACTCATATGACGCAGGCAATAACGGATCCCAAGCAGGCCTCCGCCGCGCTGGCGGAGCTGTTCGGCACCCATAAGCGCGTGGTCTTCTTTGGCGGCGCTGGTGTTTCCACGGCAAGTGGCATTCCCGATTTCCGCAGCGTGGACGGCCTGTATCACCAGCAGTTTGCCTATCCGCCCGAGACCATGCTGTCGCATAGCTTTTACGAGGCGCATCCTGCGGAGTTCTTCGACTTTTACCGCACCAAGATGATCGCGCTCAACGCTAAACCCAACCGCTGCCACACCAAGCTGGCCGAGCTGGAGCGCGCCGGCAAGCTCGACGCCGTGGTGACGCAAAATATCGACGGCCTGCATCAGATGGCCGGCTCACAGCGAGTGTTTGAGCTGCACGGATCGGTCCATCGCAACATTTGCCAGTCGTGCGGCGCGGTCTATAGCGCCGAGTGGATTTGCTCGCGCGAGCACGAGGATGCCGCGGGCGTGCCTGCGTGCCCCGCGTGCGGTGGCCGCATCAAGCCCGATGTAGTGCTCTACGAAGAGCCGCTCGACGAGCATGTGTTGACCGGTGCCGTTGCCGCCATCGCCGCGGCCGATGCCCTCATTGTGGGCGGGACCTCGCTCGTGGTGTATCCGGCGGCGGGCCTTACGCGTTACTTTACCGGCGATACGCTGGCCATTTGCAATCTTGCTCCCACCGATCAGGATGCAAATGCCGACCTGCTGATTTCTTGCGACATCGCGGCCGCGTTTGCGTTCTAGCCCGCGCGCGCGGATACAATAGAAAGACTGAGTGCAAAGCGACCCCGCCGCCAGCTCCCCAAGCTCGGCGGCGTGGGCATTTTAGGAGGATGTTCATGGCGAACGACAGGAAGACCTTGCGGTGCGGTAGATAACTCCGAACGAATGACCGTCCGCGGCACATGGGCGTCCTCAACGTGACGCCCGATTCGTTTAGCGACGGCGGGGAGCACTTCGACCCCGATGCCGCCATCGAGTACGGCCTGGCGATGCTCGATGCCGGCGCCGACATCATCGACGTGGGCGGTGAGTCCACGCGCCCTGGTTTTACCCCGGTCAACCCCGACGAGGAAGCTCGCCGCGTGCTGCCCGTGGTGCGCGCGCTGGCCAAGGAGGGCGCCATCGTCTCGATCGACACGCGTCATGTGGCGGTTGCCAAGGCGGCCGTGCGCTGCGGCGCCTCGATCGTCAACGACGTGACGGGCTTCACCGATCCCAAGATGGTCGAGTTTGTTAAGACGAGCACCTGCGGCGTCATCGTGATGCATGCCGGCGAGGTCGCCGCGCCCGCCCGCACGCACGCAACGGTGCAGCTCGATACCTCGGCTGCGGCGTTTGTTGCCGAGAAGGCACGCGAAGCGGCTGCCGAGGCCGCGCGCGAGGCCGAGAAGCCGGCCCGTCGCCGTCGCGGCAAGTTGCTGGGCGAGCCCAAGGTTGAGGCCAAGCTTCCGGGCGGTGTGGTACAGCCCTCACTGCCGTTTGGCGAGCCGGAGCCCACGTCCGAGCCTGCAAGCGAGCTGGGGCAGGAGACGCCGGCCGCCGAGCAGGCTGCTGCCGCCGAGACCGTCGCGCCCGCGCCCGAGGCCGCGCCCGCAGCCACCGAGGTCGCATCGGAGTCCAATGACCACCTGGCAGCCATGATGCGCCGCAGCGCCCGCCGCGAGGAAGCCTACGTGCCCACCTCGCAGCTCCGCCGCTTCACCCTGCCCGATTCGGCGCCCATCATGCGCCGCGTTATGGGCTTTCTGTCCGACCAGGCCCGCACACTCATCCATGCCGGCGTGTCGCGCGACCGCATCTGCATCGATCCTGGCCCGGGCTTTGGTAAGTCGGCTAACGAGGATATCGTCATCCAGCGCGAGACTGCCAAGATGGCGTCACTGGGCTATCCGCTCATGTGCGCCGTGTCGCGCAAGCGCTTTGTGGGCGCTATCTCGGGCGTGACCGAGGCCGCCGCGCGCGATGCCGCCACGTTTGGCGTGTGCCTGGGCGCCATCCAGGCCGGTGCCAACATCGTGCGCGTGCACGACGCCGCGGGTTTTGCGCAGTTCCTGAACGGCTACTGGGCGGTTGCCAAGCCGCAGCCGCGCCGCGCGTTTGTGGCCGTGGGCTCCAACCTGGGGCATCGCTGCGACAACATCCGCGCCGCACGTGAGATGATCGCCGAGATTCCACTTACCTGCGTGTCTAACTCCTCCAAGATTTACGAGAGCGAGCCGGCCTACGAGACGCGCCAGGACGCGTTTGCCAACGCCGTCATCGAGATCAAGACCGAGCTGGCGCCGTTGGTGCTGCTCGACGAGCTCATGAAGATCGAGGCCGAGTTGGGGCGCGACCGCTCCAAAAAGGCCAAGGCCAACGGCCCGCGCACCATCGATCTGGACCTGCTGTGGATGGACGGCGAGACCCACGGCGGCAAAAAGCTGCGCCTGCCGCATCCGCTGATCGGCGAGCGCGATTTTGTGCTGGTGCCGCTCGAGGACTTGATGCACGACCCGGCGCGGTTCTTCCGCTACAACGGCGTCGAGGTCAAGGAACCCGAGGATCGCGTGGGCCATATAGTGGGTGAATTGGGGCGTATGTAGATGATCGAGATGAATGCTGTTGCCGCCGGCACCGAACTCGACGCGGCGCGTGACGCAGGCCGCGAGGGTGCGTCCGCGGGCTGGTGCGCTTGGAGCGCGGGCGATGCTTCGCTGACGTTTTCGCTGGTCGTGCGCCCGGACGTGAACATGCATGCCTTCCACGGCCTGCCGTTTGTGGCGGCGATGGGCATGATGGATGCGCTTGTGGGCACGGCTTCGACGCCGGGGTTGGGCCTTGCCGGTAAGGTGGGTATCCAGTGGCCGAGCGATATCGTGTGCGGTGCGCCTGCGTTTGAGACGTCGTTCGCGCGTGTTACCGTGAACGGTGGTGCCGGTGCTGCGGGCATGTTCGGTGCCGTGACGGTGGATATTGAGCGTTCGGCGCTGAGCGAGCTTGGTGTGGACGTGGCCGACGAAGCGCTGGTCGAGACGCTGGCCGCCGCCGTGCTGGCCCGCGTGGACGCCTGGGCGGTTGTTGCCAACACGCCGCAAGGCGCCGCAGGGCCGCTGGCTCCCGTGCTGGGCGAGTACTTCGACATGGTGCCGCTGCTGGGCCGCCAAGTTGCGGCGGTGTCGCCCAACGGCTTGCCGCTTGCGGTCGGTGTGTTTGCGGGCCTGGACATCTGGGGCCGCGCGACCATCAAGACCGATGCCGGCGAGCAGGAGTTTCCGCCCGAGGCCGTACGAATTCGCGGGCTGTAGCGCGAGTCGCCAGCGCTCAAAGACAACGATGACAACAAGACCCTCCTCGGCCTGTGCCGGGGAGGGTTTCGCCTATCTGGGGAATGGGTTGCCAGCGCCCTATTCCTCAAAACTGAAAAATTTTCGTTTTTGAGGAATAGAATTAAGGTAGCTCGGTCTTTCGCGAGGTATATTCGCTATAGAGCCTATTCCTCAAAACTGAAAATTTTTCAGTTTTGAGGAATAGCGATAAAAGACCGCGAGGAGGCCCCGATGAAACTCATCAATAGAACGTCATATATGGACACGTTGACGAGCCTTATTGGCGTGCCGGACATCAAGGTCATCACGGGCATTCGCCGCAGCGGTAAATCAAAATTGCTCGAGGCCCTCCGCGATTACGTGGAGGCAAATCTGTCCAATTCGAATGTCATCCATATCAACTACAACCTCGATGAGTTCGAGAACCTGCTCGAGTATCACGCGCTGCTCGCCTATGTAAAAGAGCATCGAGTGTCCGGCAAACAAAACTTTCTGCTTATCGATGAAGTTCAGATGTGCGACGGTTTTGAGCGTGCGATCAACAGCCTTCACGCATCCGAGCAGTACGACATATTCATTACCGGATCGAATGCCTTTTTGCTGTCGAGCGATCTGTCGACGCTCTTTACGGGGCGTACGTTTGAGATCGAGGTTTTCCCATTCTCGTTTGAGGAGTATCGACTCTATGGCGACGAGGGCGAGGTCGACCGCGACTTCGATGAGTACGCGAGAACCGGCGGTATGTCCGGCTCTTACCCTTATCCACTGCAGGAGCAGCGCTATCAATATCTCTCCAACGTCTTCAAGACGCTCATTGTGAGAGATATCGTGCAGCGGCATAACGTGAGAAACGAATCGGCGCTGCTGCGCATTGCCGATTACATGATGGACAACGTATCCAACATAACGTCGGCACGTAACATTACGGATATTTTGAACGCGGATGGGCTAAAGATAACGAACAAGACGGTCGGCACGTACATGGGGTACCTGTGCGATGCGTTTGCCTTCTATAAAGTTCGTCGGTACGACATCCGCGGCAAAAAATACCTTAAGAGCGGCGAGAAGTATTACCTGGCAGACCACGCGTTCAAATACGCGCTGCTCGGTACACGTGATATGGATTGGGGACGCGTATACGAGAACATGGTGGCAATCGAGCTGCTGCGCCGCGGATACGAGGTATACGTCGGCGTGCTCTATAAAAAGGAAATAGACTTTGTAGCAATCAAGCGGAGCGAGAAACTCTACATTCAGGTG
>CAJJZO010000069.1 GCA_905197585.1 uncultured Collinsella sp. | reverse complement strand
GCTGGTGCGTGCCGGTGCGGTTGAGTATTCGGTGCTGGAGGGTGCGGCCGAGGATGTTGCGGCTGCCGAGGCCTCGCGCGAGGAAGCGCTTGAGCGCGGTCTTGCGTGCGAGGAGACTGCCCGCGGCTACAACATCGACCTCGGCGATTTCCTTGTCGCCGCTAACGAACTCGCCGAACTTCGCCGTCGTATTCGTCGCGCCCGCGGCTCAGTCGATTTTGACACGGCCGAGATTCGCGCTCTATTGGATGAGGACGGAGTGCCCGTGCAGATTGTGGCGCGTGAGCGTTCGTGTGCCACGTCGCTTATCGAGGAAGCCATGCTGCTCGCCAACGAGTGCGTTGCAGAGTGGCTGGCAGACCGTGATATCGAGGCCTGCTATCGCGTGCATGAGGATCCGAGCCCCGATAGCCTGCACGGTGCTGCCGTTGCGTTGGCGCAGCTAGGCATCATCGACGATCGCCGTGCTGCCGGTATTGCCCTGGGGAGTCCCGATGAGCTGCAGGCTGCAGTCGATGCTGCCGCCGGTACGGCCAACGCACCGCTCGTTAACACGCTGCTTCTGCGCAGCATGCAGCGCGCGCTGTACAAGCCGCGCAACGAGGGCCACTTTGCGCTCGCCGCGCCGTGCTACTGTCACTTTACGAGTCCCATCCGTCGCTACCCCGATCTGGTGGTGCACCGCGTGCTCAAACTGCAGTTGGCCTATGAGCAGCTCGGCGGCAAGGACGCCTTGGTCCGTACGCCGTGGCTGATCGGCAAGGGGCGCGAGTCGCTGCCGCGCATTCTGCCGCAGATCTGCCGCGCATGTAGCGATGCCGAGCGCGCGGCAGATGCCGCCAGCCATGCGACGCAAAAGATCAAGATTGCCCAGTACTATGAGGATCGCCTGGGCGAGCGCTATGCCGGAACCGTCTCGTGGGTTAGCAGCATGGGCCTCTTTGTGCGCTTGGACCTGACGCAGGTCGAAGGCTTGGTTTCGATTAAGAGCCTGGGCAACGAGTGGTTCGAGTTCGACGAGGACGCGCTTACTCTGACGGGCGCCGACACAGGCACCCGTTACGAGCTGGGGCAGCGCGTGATTATCGAGGTCTCACGTGTCAATACCACGCGTGGGCACTTGGACTTTAAGCTTATCCATTAGCCAAATCCCGACTCATGGTGGAGGAGCGGAGGGCGGCCTTTCGGGACCGCCCTCCGCATTTGAATTGTGGCCACCTTACCGTCTGCCTGGCTGCCCGCTTGCCTGCTATTTGGGAGGTAAAACCTACCAAAATAAACCTGTCCCTTTTTGGCAGGTTTACAAGAAAGCGGGGATGAGATGGCGACGGTGTACGGTTATGCGCGGATGAGTTCGCGCGATCAAAATCTTAATCGGCAGCTGGATGCGCTGGGCGCCTATGGTGTGGGCTCGGCGAATATTTATGCCGACCATGCGAGCGGCAAGGACTTCGATCGACCGCGTTATCGCGAGCTGCTGCACGTCCTGGGAGACGGGGACGTGCTGGTGGTGCTTTCTATCGACCGACTTGGTCGTAATTACTCCGAGATTCTTGAGGAATGGCGACGCATTACCAAGGAGCTCGGGGTTGCCATTGTGGTGTTGGACATGCCATTGCTTGACACGCGCGCCAGGGCCAGCGGCGCGCCGGATGTGACCAACGCCCTGATTGCCGATATTGTGCTGCAACTGCTGAGCTACGTGGCACAGGTGGAGCGCGAGAATATCCATCGGCGCCAAGCGGAGGGAATTGCAGCGGCGCGGGCGCGAGGGGTCCGTTTCGGTCGACCTCGCAAGCCGTGCCCTCCTCAGTTTGAGCTGGTGCGCGATAGCTATGAGGCAGGCGATATTACCCGCAGCCAGGCAGCAAAGTGCCTGGGCGTGTGCGTGGGGACGTTCGATCGCTGGATGCGCGAGGCGGGGTAGGGGTTTGCGTCGCTTTGTCGCTTCCTGTTGCGATTCAAATTTTGATACGGTGACGATGCCATTTGGGGCTACACTCGCTGATATTCAAAAAAGGAGGTTGGCCCTTGGCTCGCGTAAAACAAATAATCGGATGGACCGCGATCGCTCTGTTCGCCGCAACGCTGGCGGGCATCTGGGTGCTGACGGAGCAAAACGCAGTGCAGACGTCGTTGCTGAGCGAGTCCACCACGCGCGTGGTGGAGGGTCAGGCTGCGAGCGTTCAGGCTGTCGATGCCACGGGTGAAGCTCAGGCGGAGAACGGAATGACTGGGGGCACCGATTCGGCTGCCTCGAATGTCCGGTCTGGCCGACTTGCTTCCATTCGCATGTGGGTAGGCACAAACGTCCGTCGCGTTGCCCATACCGTAGAGTTTTTCTTCGTCGGATTGTTCGCCTCCGTGGTCGTGGTTTGCTTTTCCAGGCGTCCGTGGAGCGTATGCTCCCGTTGCGTGCCCGTATTGCTCTTTTGCGCCGCCTGCTCCGTTGGCGATCAGGTACATAAGATCTTTGTTCCCGGCAGGCATTTCGACGTTATCGATTTAGGATTCGATGCTGCGGGCTATGTCACCGCCATGCTGTTGGTATTGCTGGCGGCGGCGTTAGTGCGCCATGCGACTCGGCCGATCGGCGCCCATGCGAGGCGCTAGCCTTAAGACGAGACATCGCGACTGCCTATGCTTCGACATTGACTACAATAACGGCTGCAATCGCGAGTGGTCGTCGATGTGCGGTTTTCCAGACACCTGTTTTCTCTAAGAAAGGAAATCCCATGGCGGTATTGTTTGTTGAATATCCCAAGTGCTCGACCTGTAAGAAGGCCAAGGCATGGCTGGACGAACATGGGGTAGAGTATATCGACCGCGATATCGTTTTGGACAATCCCACGGCTGATGAGCTTGCGACCTGGATTGCTCGCTCGGGGCTGCCGGTGCGGCGCTTCTTTAATTCGTCGGGCATGAAATATCGAGAACTGGGCCTGAAGGCGCGTCTGGATGCGGGCATGACGGATCAGGAGTGCTACGAGCTGCTGGCGACCGACGGCATGCTGGTCAAGCGTCCGCTGCTGGTGGGCGACGACTTTGCGATTCCCGGCTTTAGGGAATCGACTTGGGCCGAGGCGTTGCTGTAGCGGCTGCGGAAAGTGCGACCCGGAATTCGCTTCCAGAATGGGATGCACTTTCCCAAAGTGGCCGGTTGCGGAAAGCACGTCCCATTCTGAGCTTCGATTGTGGGACACGGTTTCCGTTTGAGGGCTCGACGGGAAAGTGGGGACCAGTTTGAGCTTGAAATCTGGGACGCACTTTCCGCTGGCGGGCTCGCTCGGCTCAATCCTCGAGCTGTGCCCATTCGTGCGGATCGTAGACCTTTACGTGCTTGTTGGGCTTGCCGCTCCAGTACTCCTCGTCCATAAAGGGCAGATATGCCTGAACGCCGGGGCAGATAAAGGGAATCCGCTGCTGTTGCAGTCGCTCGCGCTGGCGCTGCTCCAGATGCGCCTCGGATATGACGGTCGGCATGCCGGACAGCTCGACGAGGCTTGCCTGGATTCGCTTAAGGTCGGGGAGTCCCGCGTGCCATGACATCCGCATGATCAAAAAGGATGCACGGCGGTATTTTGCCTGCATCACCGTGATGGCGGGGCGCAGTGTGGGATGGATTTTGTCCCGTTCGGGCCAAAGGTCAGCAGTGATCTCGAGGCCCAGGGTCTCCCATAGGTAATCAAGCTCTTCGTCCATGGCGCCTCGATATCTACGCGATCATTGATACTTCGATTGTGTTGCCTGGTGCTATCGTTTTCGCGGTAGAATCTGCCAACGGTTGACGGCTACCGCTCGCGGCGTTTTGCCCTTCGTGTACAGCGGTCGGCTTCACAGGTCCTTCACGGGTTGGACTAAATTAGGCCAATTTGACTGAATTTCAAAAAAGTCAAAATTGGGGCTTGCGTCACGGCGAGACTTCCCGTATATTTCTTTCTTGCGCAAAGGCACAGCCGAGCGCAGCGATGCAGTCATTGGGATGTCGTCTAATGGCAGGACAGCGGATTCTGGTTCCGTCAATGGGGGTTCGACTCCCTCCATCCCAGCCATTGCATTTGCTACATATGGCCCGTTCGTCTAGCGGTTTAGGACGCCGCCCTCTCAAGGCGGAGATCACCAGTTCGAATCTGGTACGGGCTACCACGCATCTGATACCCGGCCTTCCCATGGAAGGCCGGGTTTTTTATTTTCAAACAAGCGTCTGCAATTCCCGTTTGAACCAGAGCTTTGCGTTCTGTCTATGGTCCTTGCGGGTACAATATCCAAGATATTTTGACTGTTAGAAGGAGTCTTATGACGGAGTCCTCTCAGCATACGTCTAAGCCCCAGGTCGAGGTTGAGGCCTCGGGCGGAGATGACAATAAGAGCGCACGCCGCGGCGCCATCTTTATCGGCGTCGTGCTGGTGGGTTATATCGTCTATCTGGTGGTAACCGGGCAGATGGGGCAGTTCTGGGCCGCTATGTCGAGCGTCCAGGCGTCATGGCTCGTTGTCGCGTGTCTCTGCATGTTCATGTATCTGTTCTTTGGCATTGTGGCCTATGCGATCGCTGTCTGGCTCGACCCCAATTCACCCGTCGGCATTCGCGACCTGATCTCGGTCGAGGCGAGTGGCATCTTCTTTGGCAACCTCACCCCTATGATGATGGGCTCGACTCCTGCTCAGATCTACCGCCTGACCAAAGCGGGCCAAAATGTCGGCGAGGCCGGAGCCACGCAGTTCACGCGCTTTATCGTGTATCAGTTTGGCCTCGTTGCCTGGGGCGCTATCCTACTGCTTGCTCGCATGCCGTTTTTTGCCGAGCGCTATGGCGACATGACGCTGCTGTGCGTCTTTAGCTTTGGTGGACACTGCTGCATCTTGCTTGGCATCTTCGCCGTCGCTCTCATGCCTAAGACCGTCACGCGCGTCGCCCATTGCATCATCAATTGGCTCGAGCGCATTGGTGTCTCGGCCACTAAGATCGAGAGTTGGCGCACGTTTGTCGATGGCGAAATCTACTCCTTCTCCGAGAAGTTCAAGCTTTCGGCCGGACATTTTTCTTCCATGCTGCTCACCGTGTTTATCACCATGCTGCAGCTCGCGTTTTTCTATCTGGTTCCGTATTTCCTGATGCTTGCCTTTGGCCACCACGAGGTCGACTTTTTCTCGGTCATGGCCGCGAGCGCCTTTGTCCAGCTGTTAAGCTCTGCGGTTCCCTTGCCCGGTGGAACTGGTGGCGCTGAGGGCGGCTTTGCATTGTTCTTGGGTCATTTCTTCGGTTCGGCCTCGACCGCCGGCTATCTGCTGTGGCGTCTCATTACGTTTATTGCCCCTACCATTTTGGCTGCGCCTCTGCTGGGACTTAAGAGCGCCCACAACGAGAGCATCCATGCGCGCTGGGATCGTGTGATGCGCAAGCTCGGCCGCACGCCTCAGACGCCCTCTGCGCCCACTAAGCCGCACCCCACGAATGCTGTTACCGTTGATCCCAGGAAGCACGCTCAGAAGGCTTCTGGGACCGCTAAGCCGGCTCATAAAGCCTATGTGCGCCAGACAGGCGATGGTATTCGCGTATCTCCGTCGGCACTTAATAAGAAGAAGCATCCTAAGTCGCAGTAGGGCAGTCGTGCGTTCTTCATGATGCGGGGCATATTTGTGCTGTATGGGGGATAATCCTCTTACGTAGATTATCTCTCATCTGTTGATGAATGCTCGCATATCGAAGGGACACGCCCATGGCAACCAGCAAACCGCGTCTTGACCGCCGCATCGTTCGCAGCCGCAATGCCATCCTTTCTGCTTTCGAGCGCCTGCTCATGGAAAAGCCGCTGGCAGACATTACGGTGAGTGCCATCGCGCGCGAGGCCAATGTCGATCGCAAGACCTTTTACGTACACTTTGGTACGGTTGACGGCCTGCTCGATGCCATTGCCGTCGATGTGGTGGAGATGATTGTCGACTCGGTCGAGAAAACGCTTGCTTCTATGGACGGTGACACCAACGAGCGCGCTCTTGGCGCGGCGGCGACCTTCTTTAAAACCGTTAACGAGGCACTGTGCAACAACTTAGTGCTCAATCGTCAGCTGATCGAGAATATTCCGCTCGATGATTTCATGGCTCGTCTTCGTGCGCCGCTCGAACATGAGATTGCCGAGCGCGATCTGCTGCCCCAAGGTCTCAAGGACGAGATGTTCGACTATTATCTGGCGTTTTTGCTGTCGGGTATCATCGGCATCTATCGCACGTGGGCACTGTCTGACGGATCGGTTCCTATCGAGCGCGTCTCTGAGGTCGCCAACGATCTGACTCTCAACGGCCTGTCGAGTCTGGAATCTCGCTTGGACTAGGCCTAGTTGGGCTCGTCGGCGTGGAAATTCTTGTTCACGAGGTTCTCCGGCGCCTTGTAGACCTCGCCGGCGTAGGAGCTGTAGCCTGAGGATCCTTAAAATAAAGTCCAGTTTATCCTTCTCACTCTAATTGGGAATCCTCCGATGCGCCTTCGCACGCTCGCACGACCTCGATACCATGCGAGCGTGCGAACTCGACGAGCTCTGCGTTGCGGGCGTTTATGGTGCCGAAGGCGGCGGGGCACACAATAAGGCGCGCACAGTGGACGAGGAGCTCTTTGGCGCGGGCTATGGTTTTATCCCCGATCGGCTCGAAGGCGCGCTCGGCCACGCATTCCGTCGCCAGGTCGCGCGCGAGCTCGCAGTCGATGTCCCCTTCGTGCAGAACGCCCGCGTAGAACGCCTTGCCCTGCCGGATGAGCTGGCGAAACACAGCCGACCCCGTACCTGCGCCGGCGATGACGAACGTGTGCGCATCACCGTGTGGGCGCCCAATTTCCACGCTGCCGAAGCGCTCGTTGAAGGTGCCATGCTGAAGGCCGTAGAGCTCGCCAATTGTCTCGCGCGTGAATATGTCCTCGGGTGCGCCGGCGCGAAAGACCCGGCCGTCCTTCACGCAAATCACCTTGTCGGCGCTTTTCTGCGCGAGCTCGAGTTCGTGGATGGACATGATGACAGCCACATTCCGCGATTTCGCAAGGTGGCGAAGTATTCGCAGCAGGTCGATCTGGTAGCGGATATCGAGATACGACGTGGGCTCGTCGAGCACGAGCACACGCGGATCCTGCGCGATGGCGCGTGCGAGCATGACGCGCTGGCGTTGCCCGTCGCTTATCTGCATGAAGTCGCGCTCGGCAAGCTCTTCCACATGTGCGGTTTTCATGGCCTCGTCGACCCGATTATGGTCGTTGGGCGTGAGTGTGCCCATTCGCCCGGTGTAGGGATGCCTTCCCGCCTCTACGATATCGCGGCAGGTGAGGAGCTCGGTCCGGGGGCGATCTGTCAGCATAACGGCAAGGTTCCTTGCGAACTCCGCCGTCTTCCATCGGGAAATCTCCCGCCCGTCGAGCTCGACCGCGCCGGCAAGCGGTGCCAGATGGCGTGTGATGGTTTTCAAGATGGTCGACTTGCCCGAGCCGTTCGGCCCGATGAGCGCCACGACGTCGCCCGCGCGAACCTCCAGCTCGACGCCTTCGACTACGACCTTCTTGTCGTAGCCCGCCGACAGGTCGCTTATGCGGAAAAGCGGCGCTCCGTCAGCCTGCGTTTTTACCGGGGTTTCGAGGTTCGACTCCGCTCGGAGGAGGCGTTCCGCGCGCAGTTCCGCACGAGCCGAAAGTGCCTTCTGGCGCTTTCGTGCGAGCTTTGGACTGTCTAAGCATGGAATGTCCCCTCCGAGCGTTTTGGGCTGCGGCACGAATTTCCCCATCTACCTCACCCGCTTCTTCAACATGAGTGCGATAACCACCGGCGCGCCGAAGATGGCGGTGACGGCGCTGATGGAAAGCTCGACGGGGGAGAACAGCGTGCGCGCGATCAAATCGCAGCCCGCGCAGAAGATGGCGCCTCCCAAGAAGCACGCAGGAATCACGCGGATGGGCTTCGACGACTTTAGCGCCGACTTAACGAGATGCGGAACCGCGATGCCTACGAACGACACCGGACCAGCGAACGCGGTCACGCAGGCGGAGAGCATGCTCGCTAGAAGGACGAGCACCACGCGGAAGCGTGCGACGTTCACGCCGACGCTTTTCGCGTAGGCTTCTCCCAGCTGGAAGGCGGAAAGGGGCTTCGATATCGCGAATACGCATGCGCTCACGGTGATCACCACGACCGCGATGACCGCGATGTCGTCCCAGCTCGAACCCGAGAAGCTGCCCAAAGACCAGTTGTGCAGGTTCACGATGGACTGGTCGTCGGCGAAGGCGATGAGGAAGTTCGTCCCCGCCGAGCAGATGTATCCCACCATGACGCCCGCTACGATGAGCATGGCCATGGAACTTATGCGCCGTGCGATGAGGAGTACGAAGCCGATGGTGATAAGCGAGCCCAGAAACGCTGCGGCCACCATGGCCGGCGAGGACATGGTCTGGTTCGCGCCCAGAAGTACGATCATCGTAAGCGCGACGACGAACTTTGCGCCCGAGGAGACGCCCAAGATGAACGGGTCGGCGATGGGGTTGTTGAAAAACGTCTGCAGCAGGAACCCGGAGAGCGAAAGTGCCCCGCCGAGAAGCACGGCTGAAAGCACGCGCGGCAGGCGAATCTCCCAGATGACCTGGCTTTCCATGGAATTGGCCGCGCCGCCCGAAAGGATGCCGGGGATGTGGTCTGCGGGCACGAGCACGCTCCCGATGCACAGGTTGG
>CAJJZO010000068.1 GCA_905197585.1 uncultured Collinsella sp. | reverse complement strand
CGGACGAGGGCGGGGGTCAAGGGGGAAACCACCTTGCACGTGCCAAGCATAGCTTGGTATAACGTGACTATACCAAAGCAGCTAACGCACCTTTAGGTGGTTCGAACTCGGGAGTTTGACATGACCGTAGCACCCTTGATTGCCATGAAGTCGACCAAATGTGACAGCCTTGAAGCCGTGGGCAAGGAGCTGGACAGGCGGGCACACACCTACGCCAACGATGTTGACCAGAGCGGCCGGCATGTCGGGTACCTGTGCCGCGCGGGGGATGAGAGTCCCGTTCCGCTCGAACAGGCCATCGAGCGCCGTATGGGCGAGCTGAACACCAAGCGGAAAATCAGGGACAACCAAGTCCGCGCGATGGGGTTCATCGTCTCAAGCAACGATGCCTTGGACGAGAAGGACGCGAGGGAGTTTCTGGATAGGTCGGTTCAGTGGTTCGGGGCGCGGTACGGATACGAGAACCTGCTCGCCGCCCAGATTCATCTGGACGAGGGCACCCCGCACGCGCACATCTGGATTGCCCCGGTCATCCGCGGCGAGGACGGTCACGATCGCCTGTGCGCCAAGGAGCTGTTCGCGCCCGACAAGCGGCGAAAGAACGCGGATGGCAAGTGGGAGGTGACGGCCCAGGGAACCATGAGCAGGCTTCAGGAGGACTTTTGGGAGCAGGTCGCGAAGCCCTATGGATACGAGCGCCCCCTGCGCCACGAGCTGCGCGCGAAGGGCTACAGGAGCCTTGATGCGTACAAGGTGCAGGTCGGCACCACGAGGGCGCTCAAGTCCGAGATAGAGACCCTTGAGGGTGCGAGGGACAAGGCGAAGCACGGGGCGATAACTGCCAAGCGCGAGCTGGACGGTCTCGAGCAGCTTAGGGTTGAGAGCCATGTCAAATTGGGTGCCGTGACCGCTAAGGTCGATGAAAAGCAGGCGCAAGCTGCGGAAATCGACCGCAGAATCGCGGAAAAAATGGCCGAGATTGACCGCTTGGACGGCGAAATCGGCGAGAAAATCGAGATTCGCAACGAAGTGGGCGACAACCTCCAGCGCGAGCAGCGGCGATTGGAGTCGGTTCGGCAAGCGGCGGGACGGCTTGAGGAGGACGTTGAGGAGCTGGAAGCCATCGCTTCCATCGTTGACCAGTTCGACCACGCGGGACGCTTTGAGAAGCGCGGAATCCTCGATGAAATCGCTGCTCGATGCGATGGACTCCGAGGACGAGTTGAGCAGGTCGTTGAGGGAATCAGAGGAGCGGTTGGACGGCTTGAGGTGGCAATTGCGGACCTCGCCAGAAAGTTCGCGCCGAGAAGTGCGCGGATGACAACAAGGGCGCTCAAACGCGATTTGGCGGCCTTGGAGCGCGATTATGTGGAAGACGATGACAGAAGCCCCAAAGCCCGTGCTGCAGAAGCCCAGAGGGCTGCTAGGGGTCTGAACGCGAACCGGGGAGATGAAGCACCGCGGCGATCGTGGGGGCAGAGCCGTTAGCACACCTCCGCGCCGAAACGTAAACTATGGTTTACGTTTGCTGGCATTACAGAAAACCAGCATTTAACTGCGAAGATAGATAAAACAAAAGCCCACCGCGCGGACGCGATGGGCTAGAATAATCAAAGGCTGGTTGTGGTTGCCGCCGACAACCAGCGGATAAAAACGGAGATAGCAGCTCCGCCAAACCCTAGGTACTATTCTACCAATTTCGGGACGAATTACCAGCTTGGAGCCGCTTTCTCCATGACGAGGAAGGGGCTATTTTTATGGCCAAAGAAGAGGAAAAGGCTCCGAAAATCGCAAAGGCTCGGTACTGGTGGGCGGTTCTCTATCAGGAGAACATGCGCCCAGACTGGCGTGAGACCATCGATGACCTGCTCCAGCTCCCCTATGCGTACTGCGAGCACACGGCGGACAAGGACAGCAAAAGCGAGCACCGCAAAGACCACGTGCATATCATCGTGGCGAAGTCGAATACGACCAGCTACAAGCACATCATGGAGGTGTTCAACCTCCTTTCCGCGCCTGGCAAGAAGGCGCTGAACACCTGCGAAGCCTGCGTCAACATCCGCCATTGCTACGACTACCTGATTCATGACACGGATTCGTGCCGTAAGCAGGGAAAAGAGCAGTACGACCCGAGCCGCCGTGTCACGGGAAACAATTTCGACATCGGAGCCTATGAGCAAATCAGCTCTGCCCAGAAGCAGGAGATGTTGAAGGAGCTGGTCGGCTACATCATCGCCAACGGTTTCACGACAATCAACGATTTTACGGTCGCCGCCATGAACGATTTCGATGGGTGCTACTGGGAAATCATCGTCGGCTACAACGGAACCCTTGAGCGCTACTGTCGCGGAAACTACCTGAAGCGCAAGGCCAAGGCAGAAGCTCGGGATGCGGACGAGTAGACGGGTCAATGGAGCTATCGGTGACTACGGGGCGGCGTGGTCTGCGAAGCAGATCTAAGCCGACTCGTTCACCGATAGCGGAATTGACGCGGCGGACAATTGGAAGACCAGACTTGGATAAGGGTCGATGGACGCTCTGCTCCATCGACCCTTTCCTTGACTGTGTCCGGAGTCCGAAAAACCCGCGTTTTTGGGGGTCAGTATTTTTAGGCTAACTACGACCTAAAAATACTGTGACGTGTGACGGACGACAAAACGGGGGTTTCAAAAGGGGCGAGTTAGCCCCTTTTGGGGGTGGTTCGGAGGGGCGAAGTCCCTCCGTTCGGCGCTTGCGCCGATGGCCCAAAGGACGTGAGCGGCGCCGCGAACGGACGAGGGCGGGGGTCAAGGGGGAAACCACCTTGCACGTGCCAAGCATAGCTTGGTATAACGTGACTATACCAAATGTCGCTAACGCTCCATTAGGCTTCAAACTCGGAGGTTCACCAATGACGGTCGCGCCACTAATCGCAATGAAGAGCTCGCAAGTGAAAAGCTTTGACGCGGTGGGTCGTGAGCTGGACAGGCGTGCCCATACCTACGCCAACGATATTGACCAGAGCGGGCGGCACATCGGCTACCGCTGCCGCGCCGAGGACGAGCGCCCGGTGCCGCTTGAGAAGGCGGTCGAGCGGCGCATGGGGGAACTCAAGACGAAGAGGAAGGTCAGGGAAAACCAAGTCCGCGCGATGGGGTTCATCGTCTCCAGCAACGATGCCTTGGATGAGAAGTCCGCGAGGGAGTTCTTAGACAGGAGCATTAACTGGTTCGGTGCCCGGTACGGATACGAGAACCTGCTAGCCGCCCAGATCCATCTGGACGAGGGCACCCCGCACGCTCATATCTGGGTCGCGCCCGTGATACACGACAGGGAGACGGGCTTCGACCGACTGTGCGCCAAGGAGCTATTCGCCCCAGACAAGCGCCGAAAGAACGCGGAGGGCAAGTGGGAGGTGACCGCGCAGGGCACGATGAGCCGCTTGCAGGAGGACTTCTGGGAGCAGGTGGCCAAGCCCTACGGGTATGAGCGCCCAATGCGCCACGAGCTACGAGCAAAAGGCTACAGGAGTCTTGATGCCTACAAGGTGCAGGTCGGCACCACACGGGCGCTCAAGTCCGAGATAGAGACCCTTGAGGTGGCGAGGGACAAGGCGAAGCACGGGGCGATGACTGCCAAGCGCGAGCTGGACGGTCTCGAGCAGCTTAGGGTTGAGAGCCATGTCAAATTGGGCGCCGTGACCGCCAAGGTCGATGAAAAGCAGGCGCAAGCTGCGGAAATCGACCGCCGAATCGCGGAAAAAATGGCCGAGCTCGACCGCTTGGACGGCGAAATCGGCGAAAAGCTCGAGCTTCGCAACGAGGTGGGCGATGAAATCCAGCGGGAGTCCGCGCGATTGGAGTCCCTTCGGCGCGGAACGCGAGCAGTTGCGCGAGACGTTGAGGAGCTTCGACCCGTCGCTGCCGAGATTGGGCGCTGGGAAGCTGCGGGGCGCGCTGAGCGCGGCACAATCCTCGATTCAATCACTGCTCGATGCGCAGGAGCGGCGAGAGCAGCTAGAGCGGCAATTGAGGAGCTTGGAGACCGCATCTGGGCGCTGATGCGTCCCAGGAAGGCGCAACGCACCGAGCGCAGCTTGGATGATGTGATGAGGGAAGCTACGGAAGTAGCACGTGCGGCGGAAGCGTTGAGCCGTAACCATGTTGCGCCGACGAACAGCAGGCCGCGTGGGCAGGCGCGGTGATGTGTTATAGTAGTACCTGTATTACAGCATAGGAGGTGCGTTATGGCTACCGCAGTCACTTCGATGAGGATTCCGACCGAGCTGAACGAGCGCTACAGCAGGCTTGCGAAGGAGACCGGCAGGTCGAGGAGCTTCTACGTGAACGAGGCCCTGCAAGAATCGATTGACCGTTTCGAGTACGAGTACGGGATTCTCAAGGACATCGAGGACTACCGCGCAGGCAGGCTCGAGACCTACAGCATCGACGAGGTAAGGGCGCACTGTGGCCTGGCGAATTGATTTCACGAGGAACGCCGACAAGGCGATGCGCAAGCTCGACAAGGGCGTTGCCGCGCGGGTGTTTGACGAGCTTGACGAGATAGCGAAGCTCGAAGACCCAAGAAGCAGGGGCAAGTCCCTGACGGGGAACCTGGCGGGCGTGTGGCGATACAGGGTCGGTGACTACCGAATCCTGTGCGACATCAATGACGGCAGGCTCGTCATTCTCGTGGTCGATGTTGCGCATAGACGCGAGGTTTACAAGCGCAGATAAAAAAAGAAAAGCCCCAGCAAGCTTGGCGGCAGCAGGGGCATTCAAGACAAGGAGATTATAGCATGGCGGCAAACGCTGGCGAGACGAAGGTGAAGCTCTGGGAGGGCATCTGCTACCCAGAGAACATGCGCGATGACTGGCAGGATGAGATAGACGACATTCTTCAAGTGCCTTTCGCTTATGCGGTTCACGACATAGACCATGACCAGAAGAGCAAGCAGCGCAAGACGCATGCGCACGTCATTGTTGTCTGGGGCGGCAACACGACACGCAAGGCAATCATCAACGTCTTGAACCGATTGAGCGCGGACGGCAAGAAGTGCTGTTCGTCAGCCGAGCCAATCAACAACATCAGGCATGCGTATGACTATCTGATTCACGACACGGCTTCCTGTCGCAAGAAGGGCAAGGAGCTGTATCCGGTCGAAGCACGCATCGAGGGAAACAACTTCGACATTGGTCAGCTCGAACAGCTCTCGACTAAGGACAAGCAGGACATGCTCTTCGAGTTGGTCGGCTTCATCATGTGCGAGAGGTTCGAGACCATCAACGATTTCACGGCTGCGGCGCTGAGGGAGTTTCCCGAGCAGTACCGCGAAATCATCGTGGGGTACAACTCGATTCTCGAGCGCTATTGTCGCGGGAACTATCTGAACGCCGAACGTAAGCGCAAGTGCGTGGAACAGTCAGGTGCCAAAGAGTAGTCGGGTCAATGCAGCAATGCGTGACTACGGGGCGGCGTGGTCTGCGCTCGCGCAGATCTAAGCCGACTCGTTCACGGATTGCGGAATTGACGCGACGGCCAACCGAATAGACCAGACTTGATTAAGGGTCGATGGACGCTCTGCTCCATCGACCCTTTCCTTGCCCGTGTCTCGACTGGATGAGACCTGCAGAATCGGGCGGCTCATTATTTTTCGCTAACTACGTCCGAAAAATAATGTGACAAATGACAAATGACAAATCAGGTTGAGCGGGGGAGTTTGAGGGGGCTTGCCCCCTCATTCGGCGCTTGCGCCGATGGCCCGCACCTCATGAGCGACGCCGCGAATGAGTAGGGCTGGGGGGTCTCGGGGGGAACGCCCGAGCGGGTCAAGGGCAGCGCCCTTGCACGGCCAAACGCAGTTTGGTCTAACGTGCTAGACTTTAGGCGACTAAAATCTGACGCAAGGCGGTTCCGACATGGCACACATAGCGAAGTACAAGGCAACCTCGGTCGGTCACATGCTTGCCCACTACAGGCGCGACGAGTCCAGTCTGGGTCGCGACAACATCGACCCGAAGCGCGTGAAGAACGACATGGTCGTTGCCCACTACACCAACAAGGACGGGAAGCTCGTTGTGGGGCGCGTGGTGCCCCGTGAGGGCGAGCCGAACTGGGGCACGGTGGAGCGGCGCATAGAGCGCGTGAACGAGGCCCAGAAGGCCGCAGGGAAGCGCGCAACGCGCAAGGACGCGGTGGTTATGGCCGACGTGGTGGTGACGCTTCCCGATAACGTCCGCAAGGGCGATGAGGATAGGTTCTTCCGTCTCACGTACTGGTACCTGTCGAACAAGTTCGGCATCGACAACATGATGGGCGGCTACGTTCACAAGGACGAGGTGCTTAAGGACGGCACGCCCGCCCGCGACCACATGCACGCGCCGTTCACGCCGATTCTGGATGGGCGCTTCAACTACAAGCAGATGTGCCCGCGCTCGTTCTACCAGTCGATGCACAAGGAGCTTGGGGACTATCTGGAAAGGTGTCTGGGCTACCGCCCAGAGGTCGAGCTTGGCGAGGATACGCGGGCGCGGCGCGTGTACACCGACAAGTCGGTGGATATCGACAGGGTGCGCGGCGCCGTGGACAAGGCCGTCGTGGAGCCTGCGCAGCAGGAAGCAGAGCGAATCGTTGCAGCCGCACGTGCGCAGGCTGCGACGATCGTGCGCGATGCCGAGATGCGCAAGGCAGAGCTTGTGACGCAGATTGCCGGCAAGGAGGGAGACCTAGCCGAGCTGGACAGCCGGCTCTCGGACGTGCGCATGGACATAGAAGACGAGCAAGACCGATTGGAGTGCCTTCGGCAACGAGCGGGAGGAGTTGCGCGGGACGTTGAGGAGCTTCGACCCATCGCTGCCGAGGTTCGGGGCTGGGAAGCTGCGGGAAAAGCTGAGCGCGGCACAATCCTCGATTCAATCGCTGCTCGATGCGCAGGAGCGGCGAGAGCAGCTAGAGCGGCAATTGAGGAGCTTGGAGACCGCATCTGGGCACTGATGCGTCCCAGGAAGGCGCAGCGCGGCGAGCGCAGCCTTGATGACGTGAAGAGGGAAGCAACGGAAGCCGCGCGCGCGTCGGAAGCGTTGGGCCGTAACCATGTCGCGCCGACGAACAGCAGGTCGCGCGGGCAGGCTCGGTGAAACGTAAACTATAGTTTACGTTTTCGGAGTCCATGATTGTGGACTCTACCAGCGGTTTGTTTGGCAAAAAAAGAAACCCGCCCGCCGTTAAGACGGGCGGGTGGGCTTACAATGGTGGCCACAGGTGAAGGGATGGCCGTCCCGACACCGCCGACACGAGGTAGCAGCTCGCATCAACACCACCTGCAATTATACGTGCAATACGTATCAGGGGGCAGGAATTCGAGACGTTACCTCCCAAAAAAACGGGAGGTTTTCTTTTTTATGGCAACCGAAAGTAAACAAATTGATGGGGTCGTGGATGACCCCGAGAACGGCGGCTTGAAATCCGGCCCTTGTCTAATAGCCGGATTTCATGCACTTTCGTGCACTTCCCCTAGCTACTACAACCCCTATAGGGGTGTAAATAAAAATACGCTATCGGTCGATATGGTTCGACTTTCTCTTACCTTCAAGGGTGACCGTGGCGAGTGGTTGAGCCGCAAGGGAGCGCAGCTCACAGACTGCGACGAGATGAGCGCTTGGACGTCGAAAATCAGGCCGGGCGGGTGGTATGAGCTGTGGAGTTTCGCTTTGGGCGGCAGCTCGGTCGCGCTCGGCATCGGGTTTATGGAACCGTCCTGCAAAGTCAACATGCACAAGGGCTTTATCGAGTTCAACCCGAACAAGGTTGCTGGCGATAAAAGGTTCCACGGACTTCTTAAGACGCTTGGGACGTGTGTGTCCAAGGCTCGGCTCAAGCGCTTTGACCTCGCCTACGACATTCCGGTGAGCCGCTACGACTGCCGCTTGAGCAAGGACAGGCGCATGTACAAGTCCGTCATATCGAATGGCATCACGGAGTATCTGGGAGTCAAGAACACGCCCGCATACGTCAAGGTCTACGACAAGGCCGCCGAGCTGCATCTTGATACGGACAAGGTGCAGCTGACGCGCATCGAGATGACTTGTGATGGCGAGTGGACTGCGGAGCAGCTTGAGGAGCACTGGCCGCAGGTGCACGCGTGGCACAGTGAATCTGGGACAAAGGATTACATTCGCGTGATTGGAATCATGCTGGCCGAGAAAGCCGAGAGAAACGAAGACGTTGAGACGCTCATCAATATGCTTGGACGCACCAGCCGGCCAAAGGTACGCGAGTACCTGCGCACGCCGTGCGTGAAGCTGCCGGATGGAGCTGCCGCCCTGCTGCTGGCGGAAGCGAAAAGCTGGTGCGGCGCGGTAGTCGGGTCAATGTAGCAGGCGGTGACTACGGGGCGGCGTGTTCCGCGCTCGCGCGGATCTAAGCCGACTCGTTCACCGGCTGCGGAATTGACGCGGCGGGCAAGCAACAAAACCAGACTTGATTGAGGGTCGATGACGCACTGCGCCATCGACCCTTTCCTTGCCCGTGTCTCGACTGGATGAGACCTGCAGAATCGGGCGGCTCATTATTTTTCGCTAACTACGTCCGAAAAATAATGTGACAAATGACAAATGACAAATCAGGTTGAGCGGGGGAGTTTGAGGGGGCTTGCCCCCTCATTCGGCGCTTGCGCCGATGGCCCGCACCTCATGAGCGACGCCGCGAATGAGTAGGGCTGGGGGGTCTCG
>CAJJZO010000067.1 GCA_905197585.1 uncultured Collinsella sp. | reverse complement strand
TGGCCGATGCGGGCAAGCAGAGCAGCGTGGCCAACGTCGCGGTGGCGCGCGAGCTGGCCTGCTGGTGCTGGGCCGTGGGCCGAATGGCGGAAGGCGCCTAGCGGGAGCGCCGCGCACATATCCGGGTCTTTCCCGGAATTCCCGGGCTCGACGGGCGTCGGCCTCCATCCTCGGATTTTTTTCGTGCGGCGGCGAAGCCGCCACGCACGCCAAAAGACAGACGAGACGGAGGGGCCGGCCGTAGCAACGAGATGCACCGGCGCATTCTGCGCGATGGGCGAATATTAAACTGCCAGACGGGCGTCGATCCGACACGCGCTGTCAACGGGGATTGCGGAGGAGATAGATTGGGCCAAGGGCGAACGAAATCGCCCTTGGCCCTTCATTGCCTATTGACAATGTACTGCTCATATTATAAAAGGCGCCCACGAGGACACCTACAGGCTATCTTCGAACTACTTGGTTGGGGCAGACGGAGGAAAAAAATAGGGCAGAATCGCTCTCACGATCCCGCCCCGCAAACCCGAGGGTTTCTAACTGGCTCCATTATTCCGGGCTTCTCAGTTCTGTCATTGACCCAGGTATCACCCGTCTCCTATAGCGAGTGAATATAAAAATAGGGCAGAGTCGCTTGCGCAAGTCCGCCCCTAAAACCGTGAAGGTTTTGCTATCTGCAGGCTATTCTACCAACCCGAGCGATTCTGTCAACCTGCGAAGGAACTCGAGCGCGGAGCGAGCTGCGGCGTCGGGCCCCTTGTCGGGCAGCGCCTCGGTTTCGCCGTCGGCCCTGGCGAACATCTCGGCGAGCTCGGATGCGGCGCGCGAGTGCGAGGAGCCCTCGGGTACCAAGCCGGAGTGCGCCACGAGCACGGTCGCGACCTCCTGCATGGCCGTATTCCCCATCCACTTCCTCCTGGTCGCCTTGGGAATTCCCACGGCGGCGACCCTTCGGGAGACGCCGCTGGACGCCGAGCCCCGGGCGGCGCCCCTCTCGGCGAAGCAGTTGATCAGGCACGAGCCGTGCGCGGCGCAGTTGCGGACGGACTTCACGCGCTTGAGGTCGTAGTGGGAGGCCTCGAGGCGCCTGTCGCCCCATCGTCTGGCGCAGAAGCGCACGAAGTCGATGAGGGTGCCGAACGAGGTGAGTTCAAGGAAGGCCCAGGCAGGCATGTCGCCGGAGTACTTCGCGTAGAGGCTCGAGCTGTAGGGGCTGCGGCCGCTCATCTTGAGCTCGCGCAGGCGGTACTCCCTGTTTGCAGTGGTAAGCGATGCCATGTAGTCGGCCACGATGGCGTAGCCGTCCTCTCCACGGTCCTCCATCTCGCGAAGCAGTGTCACCTTCTGGAAATGCTCGATGTCGAGCGTCATGCCGAGCAGGGCGTGGCGCAGCTCCTGGTCGAGCGCCGCGAGCAGGCGCAGCTGGCCGAAGTCGAGGTCTACGTAGCGGCCGTCGCGCGGGCCTCCCTCGTATTTCGAGAAGAGTTTGCGGTAGGATGCGAGCTTGAAGAAGTTGCACTTGTCGCGCAGGTAGTCCGCGGCCTCTTCCTCGGAACACAGTTCGAAGGCTACGCCCTTCTGCTTGAGGTGCTCTATCTGCTGCTCGATCGTGAGGATCGGCTTCCTATCGTGGGGTTCGGCCATGCTCGGTCTCCTGTCATTGATTTGAGAATCCTATTCTACCAGCATGTTTGCCCTGAATCCTGAAGGCCCGTTCGCCAACTCATAAGCAAGCCACCTGAGACTACTCACTTTGTTCACGAATGGCGAAGACCTGCGACCTGGGGTTTTGCAAATGGCGCGCAAGCCACCCGCGTTAATTCACTTGCGATTGCAGCTGGCGGCTTGCGGGCAAAAGGGCGGTTGAGTTTCAAAACGGGCGTTTTCGGCGCCATCGAGCCTCCAAAGGCGACCCGCCGCGCACTTTGGGACAAAAACAAAAACTCAAAGCCCTGAGTTTGAAAAAAGTTTTTGAGGTTGTCCCAGCTTTTGTCCCCGAAGCCGACGAAACGCGACATCGCGTCATTCGGCGGCACGCGTTCCGTGTCGATGCCGAAAACTGGGTGTAACTGGAGTGACAGGACGGCAGAACCGACGCCATCGAGTGGGAGTAGGCTGACAGGGTTAGCGAAACACAAACCAGCAGGTAGAAGCTCCTTACGTTCCCGTGAGGAGCTTCTTTTTTGCGAAGTTTGGTGCAAAAGTGGTTTTGGAGATGGCGAGAGACATCTTTCATTCAGAAGTGAGCGTCAGCCCCTACAAGAGGGACGGTAAGCAAGTCGGATGGAAGGGAACTCTCCGCTATCACGACATGGGCGAGCTGGATTTGTTCGGCAAACCCAAGAGGAAGACAACGTCCAAGGTGGCTCTTACCAAGGGGAAGAGAGCGGCCACGGCTGAGCTTAAGCGGTGGCGCGATGACATGGAGAAAGAGGTCGAAAGCCCCGAAACGCACGATTCAGCGCGGGCGGATCGGGACCGAGCGCCGATCTAGAGGCACTCGGTCAGAATCTGGAACACTTCGCTGCGCTCCAGTTTCTTGGCGCAGCCGCCGGTGAGCACGCAGGTGTCCGCAACCTTGCGCAGCGTCTCGTCGGACGCGTCGGAGCCCATCTCGGCGAAGCTCGTGGGAAGCCCCATCTCGCCGATGAACGTCTGCAGGTGGTCGATGCCCTCCAGCGCCACCGTAAGGTCGTCTTTGCCCTTGGCGTCGACGCCCCACACCTCGCGCGCCCAGCGGGCGAACTGCGCGGGCGCCTCGGGGGCCAGGTGGCGGTAGAGCGCAGGGTGGATGACCGCGAGGCCCATTCCGTGGTTGGTGTGGGTGTACGCGCCGTACTGGTGCTGGATCATGTGCGCCTGGAAGTCCGTTGACTTGCCGATCTTGAGCACGCCGTTCTCGGCCATGGCGGAGTCGTATACGAGCTCGCTGAGCGCCTCGAGGTTCTGATTGTCGTCCGCGTTGACGCGCATGTTGCGGATGACGTTACGCTGGATGGCGAGGTTGGTGTCGTCGGTGACGTTGCGTTCGCGCGGGCTACCGAAATAGCTCTCCATGCAGTGCGAGAGCGTGTCGAACGCGCCGCTCATGAACTGCGCGTGCGGTACGGTGAGCGTGAGCGCCGGGTCGAGCGCCGCCCACATGGGCATCGCCCCCAGATAGGCGCCCTTCACGTGCGTCTCCTCGTTGGTGATAACGGCGCCGTTGTTCTGCTCAGCGCCCGTGCCGGAGAGCGTAACGATGCATCCCATGGGGATGAACGAGCTCGGCATCTTGCCGTCGGCGTGCTCGAACGTCTCGATGTCCTCGTCAAGCATCGCCTGCGCGGAGACTACCTTGCAGCAGTCGAAGACCGACCCGCCGCCGACGGCGAGAATGAAGTCGACCTGCTCCTCGCGTGCGAGCGCGGCGCCTTCCTGGCACTTCTCGTAGGTCGGGTTGGGCATGATGCCGCCGAAGTCCACCACGCGCTTGCCAGCGCTCGTGAGCTTATCGACCACGTGGCCGTAGACGCCGGTTCGCTTGACCGAACCTCCGCCGTAGGCGAGCATCACTGTCTTGCCCATGGCACCCATCTCGGCGTCGAGTGCCTGGTCCATGGCCCCCTCGCCGAAGTAGTTCCTGACCGGGTAGTCGTACGTGAATGAGTTCATGGCAATTCCTCCTAGTAAGTTATCAGTGCGGTCTGACGCTCGTCTACACGTTGCGCACGAGCCCGGACATCCATTCGATGGTGGCGGGGTCGTGGTGGTCGAAGAACGCGCTGCGCCCGGTGTCGAGCGCGGCGATGGCGACCATCTCGTCGTCGCCCAGCGCGAAGTCGAAGACGTCGAAGTTTTGCTCCATGCGATCGCGGTGCGTGCTCTTAGGGATGCAGACCACACCGCGCTGCAGCAGCCAGCGCAACACGACCTGGGCGACCGTCTTGCCGTGCGCCTCGCCGATGCGAGCGAGGACCTCGTTGCGGAAGAGGTCGTTTCTGCCCTCCGCAAAGGGCGCCCAGCCCTCCATGGCCACCTCCTTTCCGGCCATGTACTCCTGCGCCTCGCGCTGCTGGAAGAACACGTTGCACTCGACTTGGTTCACGGCGGGGGCGATGCGGTTGAACGAGATGAGGTTTGCGAGGTGATCGGGGTAGAAGTTAGCTGTACCTATGGCGCGGATAACGCCCTGCTCGTAGAGCTCCTCCATGGCGCGCCACGCGCCGAAGACGTCGCCGAACGGCTGATGGATGAGGTAGAGGTCGACGTAGTCGAGTCCCAGCCGCTTGAGCGACGCGTCGAAGCCGCGCTTGGCCCCCTCGTAGCTCACATCCGACATCCACAGCTTGGTCGTCACGAACACCTCGTCGCGCGGCAGGCCGCTCGCACGAATGGCGGCCCCGACCGCTTCTTCGTTGCCGTAGCTCGCGGCCGTGTCGAGCAGCCGGTAGCCGACCGAGAGCGTGTCCTCCACGGCGCGCTGGCATTCCGCGGCGTCCGGGATCTGATACACGCCGAAGCCGAGCTGCGGCATCCTGACGCCGTTGTTCAAGGTGATGTAGTCCATGGTGCCTTCCTTTCTCGCAACTTGACGTATCCACCATACGAGGGGCGCCGCGCCGGCGGAAGTTTCCGTTGGTGAGGGTTCTATAACGCGGGGGTGCGCACAGGGTTATAACCCGCGGGTTCTAGGCGTCACCTCAAAGAGATCGGCGCCGAGCTCGTCGTCGATGGCCTGAGCTACGACAGCGGTGTGGCCCTGTGCCGAGTAGTAGGCCACGAGGACGTTGCCGTCTGCAGCGGGCACTGCGGCGGGCTCGTCCTCGACAGTCGACTGGTCCTCGGCGGCGGCTTGGTTGGTCCGTTATCGTGTGAGCGCTACTCCTGCGCGTCGAAATCGGGGCGCATGGCCAGGTAGCCCTCGAGTGCTTCCTCAGCGGCGGTGTAGTAGGTCATGGTCCCGTCGAGCTTGGCAATCTCGGCCATCTCGTCTTCGGTGAGGGAGAAGTCGAAGATGTTCGCGTTGTCGGCGATGTGGGCGGGGTTCTTGGAGCCGGGGATGATGGAGGTGCCCATCTGCACGTGCCAGCGCAGGATCACCTGGGCCGGGGTCTTGCCGTACTTCTCGGCGAGAGTGACGAAGACGGGCTCCTCCAGAAGACCTTTGTCGCCGTGGCCGAGCGGGTACCACGCCTCGATCACCGTGCCGTACGGCGCGAGGTAGGCGCGCAGGTCGCGCTGGGCGTGGTAGGGGTGGCACTCAACGGTCACGAGCTGCGGCTTGATGTCGGCAACCTCGATGACCTCGGCGATCTTGTCTTGCGGGAAGTTGGAGAGGCCGAGGGCGCGCACCTTGCCCGCGCGGTACGTCTCCTCCATCGTGCGCCACGCGGCCAGGTAGTCGCCTACCGGCTGGTGCAGGATGAGCATGTCGACGTAGTCGAGCCCCAGGCGCTGGAGCGTGGCGTCCACCGCCGACATGCCCGCGTCGTAGACGCTCGGCCAAAGCTTGGTGGAGACGAAGATCTTGTCGCGCGCGATGCCGCTCTTGGCGATGGCACGGCCTACGGCGCGCTCGTTCATGTAGGCGTTGGCGGTGTCGATGTGCTCGTAGCCAGCCGCGAGCGCGGCGGTTGCGGCCGCCTCGGCTTCGGCCGGGGTCATGAGGAAGGTGCCCAAACCTTCGATGGGCATCTCTACGTCGTTGTTGAGCTTCAGATACTCCATGGTCTCCTCCTTAATGGTGACTCTTCGAATACAAGGCTACGAATACAAGGCTACGGCGTTTACTGACGTGCGAGAAGTTCACGTTGGAATGATGGATATAACCATGGGGTATATACGGCACATAATGCGTGACAGGAGGATCGATGTACAACCCACAGCTTGACACTTTCATCCGCGTGGCGGAGGCGGGCAGCTTCTCCAAAGCGGCACAAGAGTCCTTCATCACGCCCACGGCCGTCATCAAGCAGATGAACCTGCTGGAGTCGCGGCTAGGCCTTACGCTGTTCCACCGATCGCATCAGGGGCTTTCGCTTACGCGAGCAGGCAGGTCGCTGCTCGCCGACGCCCGCCATATCGTGCAGTACTCTCAAGAATCAATCGCACGCGCCCGCGTCGCCGAGCGTGGAGAGAAGCGCATCATCCGCGTGGGAGTGTCGCTCATGACGCCCAGCACGCCGCTCACGAAGCTGTGGCCGAAGGTGAAGGAACGTTGCCCTGGCATGAGCCTTCAGGTGGTCACGTTTGAAAACACACCCTCGGCGGCGCGCGGTTTGGCGAACCTCGGGCAAGACATGGATATCGTGGTGGGGATTTTCGACGATGCCTTTCTTAAAGAGCGCGGGTGCCTGGGCCTCGAGCTTTCGCGCGAGCCGCTCTGGTGCGCCGTTCCCGTCGACAGCGAACTCGCCAAACGCGACATCGTCACATTCGACGACCTCCACAATCACAGTCTTATGCTTATACGCCGGGGCTGGAACGCCGAAATCGACCGCGTGCGCGACGAGATACTCTTGCATCATCCTCAAATCGCGCTCGTAGACTTCCCGCAATATCGGGTGGAGGTGTTCAATCGCGGCGCGAACGAGGACCTCGCGCTTGCGACGCTGCCGTTGTGGGCCAACGTCCACCCCATGCTCAAAACCGTCCCTACCGATTGGGACTGTCTCGTGTCTTACGGGCTGCTTCATTCGCCGCACCCCGCCGACCATGTGCGGGAGTTCCTCGATGCGGTGTCTGCCGCGCTCGAGGCAGAGCATCGATAGGCAGTCGCGAGCAGATGCGCTTATGTCTATGGGGACAACGGGAATAACAACCTCCGAACCTTCTGGTTCGGAGGCTTTCTTTTTGCATGTCTGCCTAAAACGACTCTTTGCCAAAGCCCCTTGAGCATCGGGCGGCATTATTGAGCGTGGGCGTTATCGTAGGTATCTTTGATCTCTTCCGGCAAATCGTCGGGGATCAGCGCCTTCACTCTATCCTCGTTGCCATCTTGGATCGCCTGCTCGTAGTACCAGCATTTGAACTTCAACATGTCCAGCGCGCGGTTCATCTTCGCAATCTCCGACTCCATGTGGGCCTTTCGCTCCTCGAACATGGCCTTGCGCTTGGGATATGTTGATGGGCCCTCCGCACACCATTCCATGAACAGCCGGATGTCTTTGATCTCCATCCCAGCCTTCTTCAGGCATTCGATGACCCGAAGCGCCTCGAGTTCCGTATCGCCGAATCGGCGAATGCCGGACGTCCGCTCCAGCCCCGGGAACAATCCCTGCTTATCGTAATAACGCAGCGTGGAAACGGGCAGACCGAACATCTCCGCCACCTGTCCGATTGTGTACATGGTCCCTCCGGACGAATCTCGAATTTACTCCTTGACCTAAAGTTAGGTTTAGGCATTACCTTCATTCTCGTCAATACAAATCGGGAGCGCAAGGGATTTTCGCCAAAGGCGCACGCTTGTCGGAACGGTATTTGCCGGCGGCGTGAACGGCGTGGGCGAAATCGCCGGGCATCCCGCTCTTGAGCAGGCGCAACGAATGGGCATGGGAGTCTAGGCGCGGCTTAGCTGCGCGGAAGTAGTTTTGCACTCAAAACCATCGACAGGAGGAAATCGATCATGGCAATTAAACAGACGGCAGGTAGAGATGCCCTGGGGGACTTTGCCCCCAAATTCGCACAGCTCAATGACGATGTGCTGTTCGGCGAGGTGTGGAGCCGAGAAGACGGGCTTTCCCTTCGAGACCGCAGCGTGGTGACGGTTGTGGCCCTGATGGCGCAGGGGCTGACGGACTCTTCGTTCCAATATCATCTGATGTCCGCAAAGAACAATGGAGTGACCAGGACGGAGATAGCGGAAATCCTTACGCACGCGGCGTTTTACGCGGGATGGCCCAAGGCATGGGCGGCCTTCCGCATGGCGAGGGAGGTCTGGGCAGATGACGATGCCGCTGATGCAAGAGCTGAGCATCAAAACGAGATGGCCTTTCCCATCGGTGCCCCCAACGACGCATTTGCGAAGTACTTTATCGGGCAAAGCTACCTCGCGCCCCTTTCCACCGAGCAGGTCGGCGTCTACAACGTGACGTTCGAGCCCGGCTGCCGCAACAACTGGCACGTCCATCACGCCAAAAGCGGTGGCGGACAGATTCTCGTCTGCGTGGCTGGTCGAGGGTTTTACCAGGAATGGGGCAAACCGGCACAGGAGCTGCGCCCCGGCGATGTAGTAAATATCCCTGTGGGAGTCAAGCACTGGCACGGTGCTGCGCCGGATAGCTGGTTCTCTCATCTGGCGGTAGAGGTTCCGGGGGAGGAAACCTCCAATGAATGGTTGGAAGCCGTGGACAACACAGTATATTTTAAGGCAACAGGCTAGGAGGTCTGAATATGGAAAAACTGAATCTGACACAGGAATGGGACAAGGTGTTCCCGAAAATCGACAAGGTGGATCACAAGAAAGTAACCTTTCACAACCGCTACGGCATCACACTGGCGGCGGATATGTACACGCCGAGGGGCACAGAGGGCAAGCTGCCCGCCATTGCCGTCAGCGGTCCGTTCGGTGCGGTAAAGGAGCAGTCCTCCGGTCTGTATGCGCAGAAAATGGCGGAGCTTGGATTCTTGACGATTGCCTTCGATCCGTCCTACACTGGCGAGAGCGGTGGTACACCCCGCTATGTAGCATCGCCGGACATCAACACCGAGGACTTCTGCGCAGCGGTGGACTTCCTTTCCGTGCAGGAGAATGTTGACCCGGAGCGCATCGGTATCATCGGTATCTG
>CAJJZO010000066.1 GCA_905197585.1 uncultured Collinsella sp. | reverse complement strand
CCGTTTTCTGCTATGTCAGTCATATAAAGCGGCTACGAGATATTGCCCAAAAACGCCTTGGTGCGTTCGCTCTTAGGATGGTCGAAGACCTCGCTCGGCGTGCCATCCTCCACGATAACGCCGCCGTCCATAAAGACGACGCGGTCGGCGACGTCGCGGGCAAAGCCCATCTCGTGCGTCACCACGATCATGGTCATACCGTCATGCGCAAGATCGCGCATGACGCCCAATACATCGCGGACAAGCTCAGGATCGAGCGCCGACGTGGCCTCGTCAAAGAGCATCACGTGCGGATTCATCGACAGGGCGCGGGCGATGGCCACGCGCTGCTGCTGACCGCCCGAAAGCTGACTCGGCATAAAATCGATGCGCTCGGCCAGGCCGACCTTGGTCAGCTCCTCGATGGCAATCTTCTCGGCCTCTTCCTTGCTGCGCTTGAGCACCTTTTGCTGCGCAAGCATGACGTTCTTTTTGACCGACAGGTGTGGGAACAAGTTGAACTGCTGAAACACCATGCCCAAGTGCGTACGCACCTTATTGAGGTCAACGCCCTTGGCGCACACATCCACGCCCTCGACGACAATCGAACCACTCGTGGGCTCCTCGAGACGGTTAATGCAGCGAAGCATCGTCGACTTGCCCGAACCCGAAGGGCCCAGGACTACGACGACCTCGCCCTTGTGCACATCAAGGTCGATGTCGCGCAGGACCACGTTATCGCCAAAGGCCTTCTGGAGATTCTTGATGCTGACGACGACCTCGTTCGAGTTATTGGTTTCGCTCATGATAGGACCTCCTTACAGACCGGCGATGTGATCGGCAGGCGTCGCGACAACCTGTCCGGCGCTCTTGGTGGGACGCTTCTTTTTGGTTTCGGCCGTACCCAGCAGCCTCGCCTCAAGACCGCTCACCAAGCGCGCAAGCGGCAGGGTAATGACCAGATAGAACAGGGCGGCAACCACATACGGCGTAATGGAGCCCGTTGTTGCCACGATGGTGCGGGCGTTCATGACGATCTCGACCACGCCCACGGCGGCAAGCAGCGACGTATCCTTGTAAAGCAGGATAAACTCGCTGGTCAGCGTAGGCAGGACATTGCGGAACGTCTGCGGAATCATAACGTAGAGCAGCGTCTGGAAGGCATTCATGCCCAGCGAGCGAGCAGCCTCGTTTTGACCCTTGGGGATCGACTGAATACCGGCACGGAAGATCTCGCACAGGTACGCAGACGAGTTCATGGCCATGACGATAACGCCCAAGACGTAGTCGTCAACCTTGACACCGGCAAGCGGCAGGCCAAAGAACGCAATGTAGATCTGCAGGAACGCCGGCGTGCCGCGGATGATATTCACATAGATGCCGGCAAGACAACGAAGGATGCGCGACTTGGAAATGCGCATGAGCGACAGCGCAAAGCCAAAGGGAATGGCCAACGGAAATGCCACGAGCACGATCGAGAGCGACATAAGGAAGCCCTTAAAGACGATCGGCAGGCTCTGGACCAAAATGACCGGGTTCAGGAACAGGCGCAGGAACATATTGGAGTTCCAAGCCTCGACCCACGGCTGCTCTTTAAGGTCGGCCAAGAAGTTATCGAAGGCCGTCACGCCCTTGATCTCCACCGACGGAATCTTGGAGATCTTCTTGGTCGACCCGTCGGCGAGCGTATAGGTGCCGCTAAAGGCCTCATCGCCGCCCTCGACGGGGAAGGTCACGCCGTAAACCTCGACACGGAAAAAGCCGCCGGCAGGCGCCGTCTCGCCAAAGTCAATCTTGAGCGTCTGGCCGTCAGCCTTGCACGTGGGCTTCATGGGCGTACGATCCATGAGGTCCTCGCCCGAGAGCATCGTCAATCGCGTGTCATCGGTACCAAACGTCGTGCCGTCGACAAACGTCAGCGAAAGACCGCTCAGCTCCTCATCGGCATCGGCTTGGACCTCCCAGGTAATGCGCGTCTCGGTACCGCCGACCACAGCGCTGCCCGAACCAGTGTTGGGTCGGGCGGTAATCTTTGCGGTCTCAAGCGCCTGGGCGGTCGTGGGCGCATATGCCCCTGCGCACACCAGCGCGAGCGCCACGGCCATGGCGCAGGCTAGCTTTTGGAGCAAGGCGGGCAGTGGAAAACGCTGCTCCGCGGCCCCTTTGTTCAGTCGAGACAAGGTGGCTCCTATCGTAGAAGTTGCCGGCAAAACGAGACGGAAACACTCTCCGTCGAGAGAAGCGCAAAGGCCCTCTCCGCAAAACGGAAAGGGCCTACACGCAATCAAGTAGTTATTTTACTTGATATTGTACTTAGCCATGAGGGCGTCGACGGTACCGTCGTCGGTCAGGTCCTTGATGGCCTGGTTGATGTCGTCCTTGAGCTTGGTGTTACCCTGGTTGATGGCGATGGCGTACTCCTCGCCGGTGCTGATCTGCTTAATGGTCTGGCAGGTGTTGAACTGCTCGGCGGTCAGCTGGCTGGCAACGGAGCGGTTGGTGACTACAGCGTCGCCCTTATCGGACTGCAGGGCGCTGAAGCACTCGGTAGCGTCCTTGTAGGGGACGATCTTGGCCTTGGGGAAGTTCTCCTGGGCAAAAGACTCGGCGGTCGAGCCAGACTGAACGATGATGGTAGCGTCGGCGTTGTTGAGCTTCTCGCTGTAGTTGTCGGCCGTGATGTCGGTGTTATCGACCTTGGTCACGATAGCCTGATCGTCCATGTAGTAGGAATCGGAGAAAGTGACTTCCTTCTCACGCTCGGGCGTGTCGGTGATAGCCGCGATGGAGACGTCGTACTTGGCGCCCGAAGCGACACCCGGAACCAGCGTGTCAAAGTCATTGTTGACATACTCGACATCCAGGCCCAGCTTGTCGCCGATAGCCTTGATGAGCTCAAGGTCAAAGCCCTGATAATCGCCGTTGTCATCTTTGTACTCAAACGGAGCGTACTCGGCAGAGGTGCCGACGGTCAGCGTGCCGTCCTTGACGAGCGCGTACTCCTTGGAGCCGTCGACCTTCTCGACCTTAGCGTCGTCAGAGCTGCTGGGACCGGCATCAGAACCAGAGGTGGCGTTGGACGAACCGCAGCCCGTCAGAGCAAGGGCGAGCGCCATAGCACCCGTGGCGGCAAATGCGCCAAGCTTCTTCAGCTTCATAATGAGTCTCCTTCCGGTGACCTCGTTTGATTCAGAGGTCTGCAAAAACTGTTGGCTATTATGCACCCGGAATTACGAATCTGCAATGAGAAAACTGATTGAAACAAACCCATAACGTGAATGGAATACTCTACTTTGTGACAGTCATTACTGCTGCAATGACCTTAATAGTCTAATTTCAGCTGCATAACCTGCAAGTTCGTTCGGAGTCTCCAAAATAAACGGCAGCGAACGCAAATGGCCATTCGATACAATATTCTGCATAACCTGCATACCGCCACCAAATTCCTCGCTGCCAAGGTATCCCTTGCCGATGCACTCGTGACGATCTTTATGGGCGCCACAAGGGTTCTTCGAATCGTTGATGTGTACGGCATGCAAGCGATCGATACCCACCACGCGGTCGAACTCGTCGAGTACACCGTCCAGATCATGGATGATGTCGTAGCCGGCATCGCTCACATGGCAGGTGTCCAAACAAACGCCCAGCTTATCGGACAGCTCTGGGCACTTGGCGGCAACGCCCTCGATAATGTACGCCAGTTCTTCAAAGCTACGGCCCACCTCGGTGCCCTTGCCGGCCATGGTCTCAAGCAATACCGTCGTCTGCTGTCCCTCAAACATCACCTGGCACAGCGTATCAACAATCATCTGAATGCCGACGTCTGCCCCCTGACCCACATGCGCACCGGGATGAAAATTGTAGTAGTTGCCGGGCAGCGCTTCCATGCGCTGCAGATCCTCGGCCATGGCCTCCAGGGCAAACTCGCGCGCTCGCTCCTTAGCGGAGCAGGGGTTATAGGTATACGGGGCATGCGCCACCAGCGGTCCAAAGTCGTTTTGCGCCATAAGCTCGCGCAGAGCCGCCACGTCATCCATGTCAAGATCTTTTGCCTTGCCACCGCGCGGGTTGCGCGTAAAGAACGCAAAGGTATTGGCGCCAATGGACAGCGCCGTCTCCCCCATCGCCCGATAGCCCTTCGTCGTCGAAAGATGACACCCGATCGTCAGCATCTCCAGCTCCCTCCTCATCAGTTGCGGTGAAATACGGTCTATTGGTGCCTTATTTTGGCGCAAACAGACCGTATTCCACCGCAAGTTATAAAAGGGGCATCAGGGACAAAGGCCTCCAGGCATTCCAAGCGCTGGTGCCATGCCCCCACGCCCTAAAGTTTCAAACGAATCGCATCGATGATGTGCGCGCAGCGCTGCGTGGCGGCAAGGGGCATGACGGGACTCTCGAGTTTCCCCGCCTGAATGAGCTGCGTCGCATGCTGGATTTCGCCGTAGAAATCATCGACCTCAAACGGGGCATTTATTTCTAGCGTTCGACCGTCGGAATACTTCACATGAGCGCGCTCGGGGCGATGGAGACGCTCGATTTCCAACGAGCCCCGCTCACAGGCAATCGTTAAGCGGCTTTCATATGTTGCTTTGCCGTCGCACGCCATATGAATGGGTATACCGCCGACGCTCATATGGATCTCGTCGGCCCAATCGACGCGGCCGCCTGATACGTCACGCCAGCGAACTTCACGGGACGAAACCTCGCACGCGCCCGCGAGCAAATCCTCAAACCAACCGACCGCATAGCAGCCCATGTCATATAGACAGCCGCCCTGCAACGGATCAAGCAGATAGCCCGAAGGAGACTCGCCGTAATCGAGCTTTTGCACGCTTTCAATCGAGACAATACGGCCAAGCTCACCCGACGCAAGCAAGTCTTTCACGCGAGTGCGCATCGGGCAAAACCGATTCTTCATCGCCTCCATAAACAGCACGCCGCGCTCGCGAGAGGTGGAGGCAATCGAGAGAGCCTCTTCCACACTCAAAACGGCCGGCTTTTCGCACAACACGGCCTTTCCGGCGCGCAGCGCGCGACAGGCCCAACGCGTATGCATGCCATGCGGAAGAGCCAAGTAGATTGCGTCGACATCGGGGTCGGCAATCAGCGCGTCATAAGCCGCATTGCCGTTATCGTCGACCGAGGCATGGCCATGCGCAGCATCGATCGAAAACGCTCGGCAAAATTCCTCGACATGTGCAGGAGTGCGGCCGGCCGCAGCCACCAGCCGTGCCCCGTCGGCCTTCTTAAGCGACGATGCAAATCGATGAGAAATGTACCCAGCGCCCAAAATGCCCCAACGAACCTCACGCGAATCATTACGTAAACCTCGGTCACCCACGATAGCCTCCCATCAGTTGCGGCGAAATAGTTCCTGCTATCGCCCTATTCTGCCGCAAACAGGAACTATTCCATCACAAGATATAAAAGGGTCATGAGGAGCGTGTTTTGCCGAAGACTTTAAGCATGGCCGTTACGGGGCCCGGCTGGAAGCGTCGGCGCACGTCATCGAGACGCTCGGGGATATCGATATGCTGCGGGCAGTGGCGCGCGCATTTGCCGCACTTGACGCAATTGCTCACCAGCTTGGCCTCGCTTGTGCGCACCGCGCTCGCCGTAAAGTACTGCGATAGACCCGTAAACCAGCTGTGCGCATAGCTTGCGTTGTAGGCGGCAAAACATCCAGGGATATTGATGCCCTTGGGACATGGCATGCAATAACCGCATCCCGTGCAGGGCACGCGATTCGATTTTTCAAACTCCGTCAGCACGTGCGCGATGGCATCGAGCTGAGTAGCTGTCATCGAATCCGGCAGGGCCCGATCGGCCAACGCCGCGTTCTCATCCACCTGCGCGGTATCGGTCATACCCGAAAGCAGCATCGTCACCTGAGGATGATTCCAGACCCACGAAAGACCCCAGGCGGCAGGAGTGCGCAAATGCGGGTCACGGGCACTATCGAGCACAGCGCGGGCCCGTGGCGGCAGCTTGCCCGCTAAACGCCCGCCCAGCAGCGGCTCCATCACAAACACCGCGAGACCTCGCTCGGCGGCGGCCATGAGCCCCGCTGTTCCCGCCTGATATCGCTCTCCAGCGTAATTGTACTGGATCTGGCAAAAGTCCCACTCATATCCATCGAGCAGCGTCAGGAAATCCGCCGCGCTGCCGTGGTACGAATAACCGATCTGGCGAATGCGCCCCACCGCCTTTTGACGAGCGATCCAGTCCTCAATGCCCAGTGCCACCAAGCGCTCCCACTGGGCGGGCGAGGTAATGTTGTGCATAAGGTAATAGTCGATATGGTCGGTCCGCAGGCGGCGCAATTGCTCGTCGAAGAACCGGTCGAAATCCTCCGCACACTTGCACGAAGCATGCGGCAACTTGGTCGCCAGCAACACCCGGTCACGCAGCCCCAATCGCTCAAGCGACGCACCCACACAAGCCTCGTTGCCGGGATAGAGATAGGCCGTGTCCAGGTAGTTAATCCCCTGCTCCACCGCACGGGAAATGATGGCATCGGCTGTCTTCGCATCCGGACGTCCCGGCGCACCGGGAAACCTCATGCAGCCCAGGCCCAGAGCGGATATTCGGTTACCACTTTTGGGGTCAACGCGATATTGCACGGCCCCTCCCCTCCCATCTCAGCCCTGACAAGGCGAAACAAACCCGTCACGTCATCGAAACACATCGGAATCGCAATCGAGAACGTATCGTAACGCAGCAGAAATCAGGCCGTCACGGCACCGCTTTAACATCAGCAAAAAGCCCGATGAAAGGAGACGAGCGTGACCACACGCGAGGACGCCTACCCCTACCCCGGCGAGCAATACATCCTCTCGGTCGACCGCTATCAGATCGAAGTCATGGACCATCTAAACGAGCTTCCAGCCACGAGCGCCGTCATCTTCTGCACCTTCCCCAAGGTCCGCGATGGCGTCGGATACCCCGCCCGCGTCTTTGCGGTCTGCCCTGCAGCGTAGCGTCCAGGCAAACGTTTCTTTTTTATAACAGCCGCCCCGCGCACCCACCAATCACCCTGGCAGCATACAATCCATCAGGCGCCCCTTACGCGGGCGCCTTTTACATGGGGAGATGATTCACATGCAGATCAACAAGGTCGCTTTTATCGGCAAGGGCGGCGTCGGCCTGCTCTACGGCAGCATGATTGCCAAGGCCCTCGGCAATGACGCCGTCGAATACGTTATGGATGACACCCGTTTTGAGCGTCACGCGGGCGATGCGCTCACTGTCAACGGCAAGCCCTGCGATCTCACGTCCGTCCGTGCCAGCGAGGCGACGCCCGCCGATCTGGTCATCCTGACAGTCAAGACCACCGGTCTCGACCAAGCACTCAAGACTATGGAGCGCGTCGTGGGACCCAACACGCTCATCGCCTCGCTGTGCAACGGCATTACGAGCGAGCAAAAGATTGCCGAACGCTTTGGCTGGGAGCATACCGTTCTTGGTATCTGCCAGGGCATGGACGCCGTGTTTCTCAACGGCGCGCTCACCTTTACCAATGCGGGCGAAATCCGCTTTGGCGCGGCGGCCGGCACGAACCCCGCAACCATCACCGCAATCGACGAGCTCTATACGCGCTGCGGCATCGCCCATACCGTCGAGGACGACATCGCCCACCGCATGTGGGCCAAACTCATGCTCAACGACGGCATCAACCAGACCTGCATGGCCTACGGCGGGACCTACGGAAGCGCCACGGAGCCGGGCTCCGAGCAGCGTCGCTGCTTTGTTTCCGCCATGCGCGAAACGCTTGCGGTCGCCAACGCCGAGGGCGTTGAACTGACCGAGGCAGACCTGACGCAAATGGTGCACCTCATCGAGGGAATCGACCCCGCCGGTATGCCCTCGATGGCTCAAGACCGCATCGCAAGGCGCAAAACCGAGGTTGATGAGTTCGCGGGCACCATCTGCCGCCTCGCAGCCAAACACGATATCCAGGCACCGCAAAACGAGTGGCTCTATCGGCGCATCCGCGATATCGAGAAAAGCTGGTAGCGCCGACGCGCCGCATTCAACAGCCTTAACAGCAAAACCGCCGCAAGGGAACCTTTCCCCTGCGGCGGCCTTCATCTTCGTCTATGACCGGCGGCCGATCTCACAACAGTTAGCGTTGCGACCCCGGCACCTCGTCCTCATCGTCGCGGCAAAGAACCACGCCTGCGCTTCCCAGCAGCGTGGCCGCGATCAGCGCGCCGACCACGATAGGAGCAGCCCCGCATGTCCCCTGCATGCCCGCGACGAGCGCGGCCGTGGGACCAAGGCAGCCGAGCATCAACGCGACGGCGGCAACGGCAATATCTCGAGCATTCACAAGACCACTTCCTCCACGAGAAAGACCTTATTTCTCATGAACTAGTGTGCCCCGCGCCCATATGCGCGGCGTACTGCCACGGTAAGCGCTCTGTTAGCTCAAGCATACACAAAAAACGGGCGCCCTTACATTGCCCAAAGGCTCGGTGAAGACGCCCGTCCATCATGTGCAATCGATGCCGGCAGATTACCAACCGGCGTAGCAATCGGTAGTTCCGGCTGCGTAACCCGAACTCGACCTGGCTAATGCGGCCCGCCGTACACAGTCAAGCCCCATCGCAGAGAGTCAGTTGCCACATTCAGGGTCAACGTAATTCTGCATGTTCGTTGTTCACGCCCCAAATCCAAAAAACAGTAATCTATATAAAGCTAAGGAATCCAAGGGAAGCCGCGCAGGGTGACGGCTACGGCTTTCTTGTTTTTTCCTTCTGATTCTTTGGGGGAGTTTGCCCATCGTTCGATAACTGCTTCAAGCTCCTCGCCAAGTCTAAATAGCTCGTCAGAATTCAGATGAAGGACGGTGTCGAAGCCAAGCTCGGCC
>CAJJZO010000065.1 GCA_905197585.1 uncultured Collinsella sp. | reverse complement strand
ATTTTTCGTTTTGGGGTTGGAGCTCGTTGCCCGCAAGGTCAAGCATGTGGTTGGCTTGCGCTAGGCGATCATGGGCATGCGCATACTCTGTTACATCCAGACCGATAATGCGCTCGAAGAGGCGGCCCGAAATCATAACGTCATCGTGCACGAACAAGCGAATCTCGGCGGGAGAAACCTCGACCACAACGCGCGCCTCACCAAAGCGGTCCAGATTAATCCGCACACGGTTCCTGCTGCTTTCGGGCATTTGCATGCTAAGTTTGCGCAGGTCGTTCCATGTGCCGCTCATGTCACCTAGATCGGTGGGCATATGAAGTTCCACCAGGTTTTTGCGCATGCAGCGGTTCATGAGCAGCGGACGGCCCCTCGGGTCCAGATACAGGATGCCCACGGGAATCACGTTGATGGTTTCGATCGTCGAGAACGCGGTGATATCCTCCTGGCGGTTGCGGACATCCATCAAGAGCGCCGCAATGGAGCGGAACAGGAAAAACGCTCCCTCTGCGATAAGGACCGTGGTCCACGCCGAGCCCATGGCAAAAACCACCGGCGGTGTAACGGCGACAACAAGCAGCAGCTCGGCCAGCATGACAGGGCGACGATAGCGCACCATAAGCACCACGCCGTAGGCAAAGATCACGGCATTGAGCCACAGCGCTCCGCCCATTGCCTTGGCGCAAACGTCAAGCGGCGCCACCAGATACGAGCCAGATGACGCGAATAAGATGAGCGCCGAAATAACTAGGTGAAGCACAAGGCTCGCCTCGTAGGCACAAATCACCTTACGGTTATAGGACGAGCGGCGCGATGAAATGAGCGGGACGTGGATCGTCTGCAGACACGCAGCCAGGGCAAAGACAACATCGAGCGCAACGATTTGGGGAAGGATGAGCGAAATCTGCATCGTCACTCACCCGCCCTCGGCATCAAGACGATCATGCGCAGCTGGCCGGGCTCGCCCTCAAGGCGGTATGCCACGTTGCGCCCTTGCAGAGCGCTTTCGAGCTCTTGCGCAGCGGGCGTCTGCGAAAGATCTGCATCATCGTTGGAAAAAAGCGTGGCGCGCAGCTCGACACTGCATCGGTCATGGTCGCCCAAGTGATACATAAGCGCCGGATGGTCGGTGGTGTAGGCAAAAAACGCAAAGTCATACACGCAGTCGTACAGGGCACTTACCATACTGGCGTGCATCGGGCGCCGTATGGCGATAATCGAGGCGCAATCGATATCGATGGTGCGCAGGTCGCTTGCGAGCTCGTTGGCAATGAGCTGAATGCGGTCGCGATCAAAACCGCTCTCCCCGTGCTGTGCCAACGTGAGCGACCCTTTGCGCTTGCAATAGGCGACGAGCATCTTGGCGCGCTGCAGCATGCGGTAACGCTCGTGCGAAGACGCTTCGTCGGTCAACGGCGGCAGCGAGCTCAGCAGGTCGTACATCCCTTTGAGCGCGCGGGCAAGCGCCTGGTCCACGTCTTGGACCAGCAAGGTCTCGGCCTCTTGATCTGCCAAATGCGTCTTAAGGTCGTAGTCGGCGGCGAGCAGCTCGTTTTGACGCTGCAGCTCCATGCGACGATGTGCCAGCTCACGGTTAAGCTCGTTGAGCTCCGACACGTCTTGGGCAAGCAGGGCCGATCCGCCCAGCAGTGGGAAGGCACGGTACATCACATCGGGATCGGACGCCACGGCAAAGGCATGAGCGCGGCCGTGCTCCTGGGTCCGCAACTCCTCGCGCACGCCTACCGGCGTTGGCTTTGACACCGGCGTGGCATAGACCTCCTGCAGGTCGCGCGTTAGAACTTTGAGGTCAAGCGGCAAGGTGTCGAAGATGCCGGCGATGTCGTGATACGACGGAACGACACCGCAATCGAGACAGATTTCCATCGCCACCACGCACAGGACGCAATAGACGAGCGAAAAGTTGAGCCTCCATGCCCAGGGCACGCGCAGAGCATATGAGATGGCAAAGAAAGCGCCGCCCAGCAGCACGAGCGCCGCCGTGCCCGAGAAACGCTGGATGCGAAAGGACGAGGACCGACCAACCAGGATAAAAAAGGCCACGAAGTTAAAGGCCGTCCACACTAAGACGGCGAAATAACCCCAGCCGTACGTGTAATCGTTGCTCCAGGTGTCGCTTGTACGGTCAAAGCGGAAGACCTGCTGGTGAAAATCGTTGGTGAGCACAAATCCGATAAGCAGGATGGCCGCAATCCACAGCGCAACGCAGTAGCGGCGACCCAGGCGGTGTTGCTCCAGGCCCGCAAGGCGCAGACCACACAACTGGTAGAGCAGCGGAATGAGCGTCATGGGCACGTAGTACAGGTACCACAGCACGGTGGCATAGAACGGCGTGAACGACTTGTACTTGAGAATGACTTCGATCATCCACAGGGCGCAGATGGAGGCGATGGCAACAAGGCGGCGGCGCAACACATAGTCCAAACAGCGCAGATAGACCGATACGCCCCAGATCGAAAATGCAATTGCGGCAACAAGCAACGGCAGAGAGCTCGAATGGACGAGCGCATCCACGACCTCTTCGGACACCTCGCTATAGGCGGGCACGGCGTTAGAAAGTTTGGGGTCGAAGGCGAACAGCGCCGGCAAGACTGCCAAAAGCATGAGGAACATCGCGGTGATGACACCGGCGATAGCAAAGACGCGGTGGCGGTACACCTGATGTGTTATGCCAACAAGGAATCGCGGCATGGCGAAGAGCCTGCCGCCCCTGGGATCCGCCACGGGTGCGGATCGGGCGGCCGCGTTGCCGATATGTCGCTCGCGGGTACCCATAGTGCTTTTAGTGTACCGACAGATGGGTCGAAAAAGCGGGCCGCATGTCCCAAAATCCGCAGACGGCAAGGCGCCCGGCAGCCTCCCCCGTCTGGCACTTCCCGATCTCGGCCCGCCCCAAACCATGGGAATGGGGACAGGCACCTTTGTGGTGGTTTGGGGCGATGCACTAGTCCACGGTGATGTCGATGTTCTTGCCGATGAGGCCTACGTAGCCGCCCTCGGCAGCCTTGGGGCTGTCAGCATGGCAGAGAACCCACTTGTCGGCCTTCCAGTAGCAGTAGCTGTCGCCGGCCGTGGGCATGTCGGCCGCGGCCTCGGGGCGCGGGCCGTTGGTGCCGGCGGGCAGCGCCACCATCACCTGGAAGCCACCGTCGTCGACCATGCACGGCGTGTAGTGAAGCGTGGTGTTGAAGACTTCGACGGCCGTACCCGCCGGCACGCGAAACGCCTTGACACACGCGGTGTCGAGCTTGCCGTCCTCGATCTCCCAGCGATGCGCCACGAGCAGGATAAAGTCGCGAGCGCCCAGGTTGAATTCGCTCGCGCGGTGATACTCCAGGCAGTTGAGCTGCGTGTTGTGGCCGTTGCACCAGCCGAGCTGGAAGGGACGGCCGCCAAACATGAGAAAGCCCAGTTTATCGGCATCTTTGACGCCCTCGAGCTCCGGCGCGCTTGCTACGTACTTGCTGCCCTCGGGAATGGGCGTGGCTGAGAGCGCCTCGAGCACGGGCGACGTGAGCTCGGACGGAACGTCATCCCAAACGTTGCCATAGGATTTGAACTCGGGATCGTTGACAGAGTAGATATGCATGTTCACTCCTGTTCGTAAATGTGACTATACGAACATTCTAGAACAAACACGAGCGATTTTGAACACTCGCCCCGACCAATCAACAAAAAGGCGCCCCCGCATAAGCGAAGGCGCCCAATGCGCGCGTTTTGGGCGATAAAGCTCTTACGCCTGCTGATAGTGCAGGTGCTTCTCGTCGATATCGGCCAGGTCGCGGTCGAGGTAGCGGCGCGCGAGCCAGTTTGCCATGGGGAGGTTCTGGTCCAGGTAGTTACCGCACTCCTCGGGAGCGGCACCGGGGACATCGCCCTCAAAGCCGGCGACAAACTCGAACAGCTCACGCACGAGCGGCAGAATCTCCTCGCTCGTCACCTCGCCAAACACGACGAGGTAAAAGCCCGTGCGGCAGCCCATGGGGCCAAAGTAGACAATGCGGCTCGACCACTCGGCATGATTGCGAAGGAACGTCGCGCCTAGGTGCTCAATGGTGTGGCACTCGGCCGTGTTCATGACCGGCTCCTTGTTGGGCGTGGTCAGGCGCAGGTCAAACGTGGTGACGGCGGCACCGGTCGCCGGATCGCGGTCGATGCGGCTCACATACACGCCGGGCTCAAGCAGCAGATGATCAACGGAAAAGCTGGCGATGCGCTCCATGGCAGATCCTCTCGATAGTCAAATTGGGACGGGTCTCTTTTAGCTGGTTCGAACGGTCGCACCAATCATACCAGTCAAAAAAGCCCCGTCCCAAAAAGACAACTTAGCCAAGGACACGGGTCATACGCGTCTTGAACTCGGACAGGAAGCGCGGAGCATCCACGGTCAGTGCCACAAGCGTGCTCTTGTCCGGATCGGACAGGCGGCGCTCATCGCAGATGGTGCGACCGCGGTACTCGCCCAGCAGATCAACACGCAGGTTGCAGCCGAGCGCACCTACGAGCGTGGGGTCGATCGCCACGGCAACGGCCAGCGGATCGTGCAGCGCACAACCACCCAGGTAGGGTGCGTTCATCTCGTACGAGCCAATGTAGTGCTCGACCATGCTCGCAAATGCGCAGCCCGCCATGGTGCCCGAGCCCGTCCAGCCGGCAATGTCGCGGCGTGTGAGCACCACGCGATGCGACACGTCCAGACCCACCATGGTGAGCTTACGGCCCGAGCGCAGCACCGCGTCGGCTGCCTCGGGGTCGCTCGCCATGTTGGCCTCGGCGCCCGCGCTCACGTTACCGGGCACGGTAAGGGCGCCGCCCATCACGACCACGCGGCCAATGGACATCATCGCCGCCGCATCGCGCTCCAGGGCGAGTGCCAGGTTGGAGAGCGGGCCAGTCGCTACGTAGACCAGATCGGGACCATAGGTGCGCGCGGCATCGATCAGATAATCGACCGCAGCGTTGCCGTCGGCCGAGGTCGCCCCCACCGACTCGTAGGGCGACGCGGGCACGCTCGCGCCGCCGATGCCGTTCTTGCCGTGAATGAGCGCGGTGGACGCCGGCGGCGTATAGGGCTCAGTCGCCTGCAGAGGACGGTCGGCACCCAGGTACACCGGAACCTCGGGGCGACCCAGCAGATCGAGCACCGCCAGGCAATTGTGCGCCGATTGCTCGACGCGCACGTTACCAAAGCACGTGGTGATGCCCACGAGCTCCACCTCGGGGCTCGCGATGGCATAGGCCAGCGCCATCGCATCGTCCACACCCATATCCAGATCAAGGATCAGCTTCTTGATTGCCATTGTTCTACTCCGCTTCTCCGTCTTTATCGTTTAACCAAACCAATGTTCAACTTCGGCGCGCGTGGGAATCGATTGCTGAGCGCCCAGGCGCGACACCGTCACTGCCGAGGCGCGAGCACCCGCAGCCATGCACTCAAAGAGCGGCAAGCCCTCTAGGCGAGCGGCCGCCAACGCGCCGATAAACGTATCGCCGGCGGCCGTGGTATCGACTACCGTACTCGAAAGTGCCGGCATGCGCAGCAGCTCGCCGTCATCGCCGAGCGTAACCGACCCGGCGCCGCCCAACGTGATGACCGCAGCTCCGGCACCCTTGTCGAGCAGCGCATTGAGCGCGGCGACGCAACTCGCATCATCCGTGGGCAGAATGCCCGTCAGCACCTGGCACTCGGTCTCGTTGGGGCAGACCAGGTCGACCGCGGACCAGGCCTCCGCAGGCACATCGCAGGCAGGCGCCGGATTAAAGACTGTATAGAACCCGAGCTCGTGAGCGCAAACAAGCGCCTCGGCCGTCGCTACAAGGTCACATTCACCCTGGGCGATAAAGACGCTTCCGGCAGCCGGGGCAATCTTGCTGGCGTCACTATCGAGTTCATCGGCCACCAGACGCCTCAGCGCGCGGGCAACGTCCTCGCCCGCAAGCGCATGGTTGGCGCCCGGCGACAGCACGATGCGGTTGTCTCCCTCGCAGCGAATGATGGTCGCCGTTCCCGTCTCCACATCATCGCGATGCACTACAAAGTCACAGTCCACGCCGGCGTCTTGGAGCCCCGCCACGAGCGACGCGCCGAACGCGTCGCGACCGACCGCGCCGATCATGTGCGTGCAAGCGCCCATACGCGCGGCAGCTACGGCCTGATTGGCGCCCTTGCCGCCGGCGTTGGTGATAAACCCGCTGCCGCCGACGGTCTCGCCCGCACGCGGTATGCGCTCGCACGCCACCGAAAGGTCCATGTTCATGCTGCCGAACACCGCAACGATGCCGCGATCTGCCATGGAAACCTCCTCATCTGCGGGCCTTATGCCCACCGCAGCCGTCGATCGTGCACTCTCGCACCCCCTATAACTTTAGTTCACTTTGATGTGGACGCGCGCTTGAGCTTGCGCCAGCAGCAAGCATTCACAGGAGCAGGCAGCTACAATGAAGGCGTGCTGATTATTCTCGTCATTGGATGATGTTTTATGGAACAACTCTCGCAATCGGGCTCGCGCGGTCGACGCCGCACGGGCAACGAGCCGGCGCCGCACGAACGCGTGAAGGGCGAACGCCGTGCCAACGAACCGCGACGCACCGTGAGCCCCCATCGTGCTTCTGCCAACAACGCGGGCCGCGCCAACACTCCCGCCGAGGAGCAGACGCCTGCTCGCCCTAAGTCCCGCTACATCCCTGCCCTTGACGGCCTGCGCACGCTTGCCGTCGTCGCGGTGGTGCTCTATCACCTCAACCTCACGTGGGCGCAGGGCGGTCTGCTCGGCGTCACGATCTTCTTTGTGCTTTCGGGCTATCTGATCACGCGCTTGCTGCTCAACGAAGTCGCTAAGACCGGACGCATCGACCTCAAGAGCTTCTGGATTCGCCGCATCCGTCGCCTGGTCCCCGCCGTGGTAACGGTAGTGTTTGTAACCTGCGCGCTGTGCACTATCTTTAACCACGTGATGCTCACCAAGATGCGCCCCGACATCCTGCCGTCGCTGCTGTTCTTCAACAACTGGTGGCAGATTGCCCAAAACGTCTCGTACTTCAATGCTCTGGGCGACCCCTCGCCGCTCACGCACTTTTGGTCGCTTGCCATCGAGGAACAGTTCTACCTGATTTGGCCGCCACTGCTGTTTGCCATGGTATCCATGCATGTGAGCAAGCCCAACACGCGCCGCGTGGTTCTGGGCCTTGCCGTGGTATCTGCCCTAGCCATGATGGTGCTTTACAACCCTGCCGCCGACCCCAGCCGCGTGTACTACGGCACCGACACCCGCGTGTTCTCGCTGCTGCTGGGTGCCTGGATGGCCTTTATCCCCGATCGCGACCTGGCGCCGGTGCGTCTCGCTCATCGTTTGGGGCTCAATCGCCTGGCTGGCGCCGCCAAGCACGGCAAGAACGCCGAGGGCAAACCTGGCGAGAAGGCCGACGAAGCAGCCGAGACCGCCCCGGCACAGCCGAGCGCCCTCGTGCGTTTTTGGTCCTCGCCCGCATCCATCGATGTGTTGGGCGTCGTGGGTCTGGTTGGCCTTGCCGCCATGGTCGCGCTCACCAACGGCTACACCGCCTTCCAGTATCGCGGAGGCACGCTGCTGTGCTCGATCCTCACGCTCATGGTCATCGCGGCCTGCGTGCAGCCCCAGGGAATGGTTGCCCGCGCGCTGTCCGCCGAGCCGCTCGTGTGGGTTGGCAAGCGCTCGTACAGCATCTACCTGTGGCACTATCCGCTGCTGCTCCTCATGAACCCGGTTGCCAACATCAACGATACGCCGTGGTGGCAGTACATTTTGCAGGTGTTGTTGGTGGTCGCCGTGGCAGAGTGCTGCTATCGCTTTATCGAGACTCCGTTTAGGAAGGGCGCCTTTGGGCGCACCGTCGCCGAATTCCGCGATGGCACCACCACGCCCGCCAACTGGGCACGCACGCACATCCCTGTCTGCGCAGCCTGCGCTGTCGTGTTGGTCGTTGCACTGGGCGGCCTGATCTTTGTGCCCGAGACGTCTGCGCTGAGCGGCGAGGGCGCCGAAGTTCTGAACAAGGAAGCCAAGAACACCGCGCCCACCGACCAGCAGGCGGCCGACGACACCGACAAGGACAACGACGGCTTCCCCGATGGCTCCTACGATCTGCTTATGATCGGCGACTCCGTGTCGCTGCGTGCCGTAGACACCTTTGACGGCGTGTTCCCGCACAGCCATATCGATGCCGAAAAGGGCCGCCAGTTTGATGCGGGGCGCGCGACATTTGAGGGCTATATCCAGCAGAACCTTGCCGGCAAGATCGTGGTCTTTGCCCTGGGCACCAACGGCTTGGTAACCGACGACCAGATCGACGCCATCATGGCCGATGCAGGAGATAAGCGTATTGTGGTGTTTGTGAACACGCGCAGCCCGCAGCCGTGGGTTGGCTCTACCAACCAGGCCATCGCCAACGCCGCTACGCGCTACAAGAACGTGCGCGTTATCGATTGGTACGGATACAGTGCCAACCGCAACGACCTGTTCGATGGCGATGGCACGCACCTATCGACCACTGGCGTGACTGAGTACCTCAACTTGATCCACGATGCCGTCAAGAAGGACCTGCCCGTACACCCCGAGGATCACGTCAACGATCCGCAGCCGGCAGCCGTCAAGTCTGCCACCGACGCACTCGTCAATGCGCTCGCTCTCAAGCCGCACAAGCTGGGCACCGACAAGTAACCTGCAGCGCAAACTCCCCACATCGGGAGGGGGTGTCTGCCACGGCATACACCCCCTCCGGCAGTTAGGGACACTCCTGGCGCAGCCAATGAAGACCTCTACGGATGAATTCCAGGCCGCTCCGTCGCTCCAGACATCGTTTCCGCGCCTCGTGCCGGTCGCGCGCGCAGACGTGGTGTAAGAGTGTCCTGAGGTCCGTCGCTGCAAGTCCCGATGTTACTCCTTCTTGAGG
>CAJJZO010000064.1 GCA_905197585.1 uncultured Collinsella sp. | reverse complement strand
CACCCAAAACTTCTTATAATTTTTTGGGTCTGTCGGTGGGGGGCGTTTTTTTTTTGTTTTTAAATTATTTTTTTGCGCGCCCCCCCCCGCCCGTGCCCAGGAGCCATCCACGCACTTTACCTGCGTAAACAATGTGAGTGAAATATGAATCTCGATGGATACGCCCGCACCCGTGTATACTAAACAGCTGTGTGTAACCAGGGGAGTATTCTGGCTGGACAAAATGCCTGCTTAATAGGGTTGTCAGGTAGTCCGGACGCAATACAAGACTGGGGAGCACGTCGTGTAAGTAGTGGTCCTCTAGGGGCGTACGCTCGGTGGTGTACGCATTGTCCCAAGACCACGCGAGAGTTGGGATCATATCTTGATCAGCATGATTCTCGGCCGCAAGATTGGCATGACCCAGGTTTGGGACGAGGACGACAACGTCGTTCCCGTCACGGTCATCCAGGCTGGCCCCTGCGCTGTCTCGCAGGTTAAAACTCAGGCAACCGACGGCTATGACGCCGTCCAGATCGGTTTCGGCGACATCAAGGCCAAGAACGTGAACAAGCCCATGGCTGGTCACTTCGCCAAGGCCGGCGTCGAGCCTGTCCGCTTCCTTCGTGAGGTCCGCGTCGAGAACGGCGAGGAGCACAAGGTCGGCGAGGTCGTCACCGTCGCTGATTTCGCTGATGTCGAGAAGGTCGACGTCATCGGTACCTCCAAGGGTAAGGGCTTCCAGGGTCGCATCAAGCGCTGGGGTCAGCGCCGCGGTCCTATGACGCATGGTTCTCACTTCCAGCGTCACCCCGGTTCTATCGGTCAGTGCGCCTATCCTGCGCGCGTCCTCAAGGGCGTCAAGATGGCCGGTCACATGGGTAACGAGCGCGTTACCGTCAAGAACCTTTCCGTTGTCCGCATCGATGCCGAGCAGAACCTCATCTTGGTCAAGGGCGCTGTCCCGGGTGCCAAGAATGGTCTCGTCGCCATCCGTATGGCCTAAGGGCCCAGCCCATTTAGCCCAGCGTCATACCAAGGAGAACACTTAAATGGCAAAGTTTGAAGTAAAGAACAGCGAGGGCAAGAAGGTCGCCGAGGCCGAGCTCGCCGCTGAGGTGTACGGCATCGAGCCGAACATCCACGTTATGCACCACATCGTCAAGTGCCAGATGGCCTCTTGGCGTCAGGGCACCCAGTCTGCTAAGGGTCGCTCTGAGGTTTCCGGTGGCGGCAAGAAGCCTTGGCGTCAGAAGGGCACCGGCCGTGCCCGCCAGGGTTCCATCCGTGCTGCCCAGTGGCGTCACGGTGGCGTTGTCTTCGCCCCCAAGCCCCGTTCCTACGCTAAGCGTATGAACAACAAGGAGGTCAAGCTGGCTATGCGCTCCGCGCTGTCCGCCAAGCTGGCCGATGGCGAGCTCGTGCTCGTCGACGACTACGGCTTCGAGAAGCCTTCCACCAAGGCTGCCGTCGCCATGCTCAAGGCTCTCGGCCTTGAGGGTAAGCGTCTGACCATCATCGTTCGCGATGAGGACGTCAACGCCTACCTGTCGTTCCGCAACATTCCCAAGACGTTCATCATCACTGCCGACGAGGCCAACACCTACGATCTCGTCAACAACAACGCTGTGCTGATGCCCGCCGACATCGCCGCTCACTTCGGGGAGGTGCTTGCATAAATGACCGCCCACGAGATCATCATCCGTCCGATCGTGTCCGAGCGTTCCTTCTCCGGCATGGAGCAGAACAAGTACACGTTCGAGGTCGCCAAGGATGCTAACAAGTATCAGATCAAGGACGCTGTCGAGGAGATCTTCGGCGTCAAGGTCGTTCGCGTGAACACCCTGACGGTCAAGCCCAAGACCAAGCGCGTGCGCTATGTCGCCGGCAAGACCCGTTCTTGGAAGAAGGCCATCGTCACGCTGGCCGAGGGCGACACCATCGAGGTCTTTGGCAACCAGGCCTAAGACTCGCTGCTGTTGAGTGAGCTCATGCCTCCCAATTAGGGGAGGCGAGAGCTCAAGGTTTTGGGCGTATAAAATGGACACGCCCGGAACCGTGTATACGTCCGGTGTCATCGCACCCGAGGCAGAACCTCGAATCCCTGTCTGCGATGGCTAACGGATTCCTATTGAAAGGGATTGTAATGGCTGTAAAGCACCTTAAGCCGACCTCCGCTGGTAGGCGTTGGCAGACGATCTCCGACTTCTCCGAGATCACCTGCACCAAGCCCGAGAAGTCTCTTCTCGAGCCCCTGCCCAAGAAGGCCGGTCGTAACAACAACGGCCGCATCACCACCCGCCACCAGGGCGGTGGCGTGAAGCGTCGTTACCGCGTGATCGACTTCAAGCGCAACAAGGACGGCGTGCCCGCCAAGGTTGCCACGATCGAGTACGATCCGAACCGTTCCGCTCGCATCGCTCTGCTGCACTATGCTGACGGTGAGAAGCGCTACATCCTGGCCCCCAAGGGCCTCGAGGTCGGTCAGACCATCATGTCCGGTTCTGACGCCGACATCAAGCCGGGCAACGCTCTGCCCCTCGCCGACATCCCCGTCGGTACGCTCATCCACGCCGTCGAGTTCCAGCCGGGCAAGGGCGCTGCTATCGCCCGTTCCGCCGGTAACTCCTGCCAGCTGATGGGTAAGGAGGGCAAGTACGCTATCGTCCGTATGCCTTCCTCCGAGATGCGCCGCATCCTCGTCACCTGCCGCGCCACCGTCGGTGAGGTCGGCAACGCCGATCACTCCAACATCGTCATCGGCAAGGCTGGCCGTAAGCGTCACATGAACGTGCGCCCGACCGTCCGCGGTACCGTCATGAACCCTGTCGACCACCCGCACGGCGGTGGCGAGGGCAAGAACCACACCTCTGGTCGTCCCTCTGTTACCCCCTGGGGTAAGCCGACGAAGGGCCTTCGTACGCGCAAGAAGAAGAAGGTCTCGAACCAGCACATCATTCGTCGCCGTAAGAAGTAATTTCGGATACCGAGTTTTAGGAGAAAGCACTTATGAGCAGAAGTCTCAAAAAGGGCCCGTTCGTGGAGACTCGCCTTCTCTCGCGTATCACCGCGATGAACGAGGCTGGCAAGAAGGACGTCGTGAAGACCTGGTCCCGCGCGTCCACCATCTTCCCCGAGATGGTTGGTCACACCATCGCCGTCCACGACGGCCGCAAGCATGTGCCCGTGTATGTTACCGAGTCCATGGTTGGTCACAAGCTCGGCGAGTTCGCGCCGACTCGTACGTTCCGTGGCCACAAGGCCAAATAGGGGGTTAACCGTAAATGGCAACTAAGTCTATTGAAACTGAGGCCACCGAGGTTCGCGCCGTCGCTAAGTACGTGCGTGTTTCCCCCAGCAAGGCCCGCCTGGTGGTCGATCTGATCCGCCGCAAGCCTGTCGCTCAGGCCTTCGACATCCTCCACTTCTGCGACCGCGCCGTCGCCGTGGATGTCGAGAAGGTTCTCCGTTCCGCCGTTGCGAACGCCGAGAACAACAACGGTCTGCGTGCCGACAACCTGGTTGTCGCCGCTGCCTATGTTGACGAGGGTCCGACGCTTAAGCGCATCCGTCCCCGCGCCAAGGGTTCCGCTTCTCGCATTCTGAAGCGTACTTCCCACATCACCGTCGTCGTTGCTCCTCGAAAGGAGGCGTAAAGCTGTATGGGTCAGAAAGTCTACCCCACCGGCTTCCGTCTTGGCATCACCGAGAACTGGCGCTCCCGCTGGTTCGCAGAGAAGGATTACGCTAAGACCCTCGGTAACGATCTCGAGATCCGCAAGTACCTCGAGAAGCGTCTTTCCCGCGCAGCTGTCTCCCGCGTCGAGATCGAGCGCGCTGGCGACAAGGTGAAGGTCATTATCCTCACCGCTCGCCCCGGCGTTGTCATCGGTAAGAAGGGTGCCGAGATCGATACCCTCCGCACCGAGCTCGAGAAGGTCGCTGGCGTCTCCAAGGGCCAGCTTTCCGTCGACGTTGTCGAGATCAAGCGCCCCGAGCTCGACGCCAACCTCGTTGCTCAGTCTATCGCCGAGCAGCTCGAGGGCCGCGTTGCCTTCCGTCGCGCTATGCGCAAGGCTGTCCAGTCCGCCCGCAAGGCCGGCGCTAAGGGCATCCGTATCCAGTGCTCCGGTCGTCTCGGCGGTGCTGAGATGGGCCGTCGTGAGTGGTACCGTGAGGGTCGCGTGCCTCTGCACACCCTCCGTGCCAAGATCGACTACGGCACGGCTGTCGCCAGCACCACCATGGGCGCTTGCGGCGTGAAGGTCTGGATCTACCTGGGCGAGAAGCTCCCGGGCCAGCCTGTTCCCAACCCTGCACTCGAGGGCTCTTCCCGTCCTCGTCGTCGTAACTCCGAGAGGAGGGGTCAGTAGTGCTTGCCCCTAAGCGTATTCTTCACCGCAAGGTGCAGCGTGGCTCCATGAAGGGCCAGGCCAAGGGTAATACCGAGCTGCATTTCGGCGAGTTTGGTATCCAGGCTCTCGAGGCCCATTGGATCACCAACCGTCAGATCGAGGCCGCTCGTATTGCCATGACCCGCTACATGAAGCGTGGCGGTCGTGTCTACATCACGATCTTCCCCGATAAGCCCATCACCAAGAAGCCTGCCGAGACTCGCATGGGTTCTGGTAAGGGTAACCCCGAGGAGTGGGTGGCCGTCGTCAAGCCCGGCCGCATCATGTTCGAGGTCAAGGGTGTTCCCGAGGAGGTCGCTCGCGAGGCTCTGCGTCTTGCACAGCACAAGCTTCCCATCAAGACCAAGATTGTTGCTGCTAAGAACGCTGAGCAGGGCATCGAGAAGGAGTTGGGTGAGGTGGCCGCTCTCGAGGCCAAGTGGGCTGCTGAGGACGCCGCCGCCGCCAAGGAGGAGAACTAATGAAGCCCGCAGAGATTCGTGAGCTCTCGGACGCTCAGCTCGTTGAGAAGCTGAAGGAAATGCGCGCCGAGCTCTTTAACCTTCGTTTCCAGATGGCCACCAGCCAGCTGGACAACACCGCTCGCGTCAACACCGTGAAGAAGGACATCGCTCGCGTCCTCACGGAGCAGCGCGCCCGCGAGATCGCAGCGGAGAAGTCCGCTGTCGCCGAGTAGGACCTAAGGAGAGAACATGACTGATTCGCGTAACTCGCGTAAGGTCCGTACGGGTGTCGTTACCTCCGTCTCCGGTGCCAAGACCATTGTTGTCACCATCACCGAGCGCAAGCGTCACCCCAAGTACGGCAAGATGATGACCAGCTCCAAGAAGCTGCACGCTCACGACGAGGAGTGCACGGCTGGCGTGGGCGATACCGTCCGCGTTATGGAGACCCGTCCTATGTCCAAGATGAAGCGTTGGCGCCTCATCGAGGTCGTCGAGCGCGCTAAATAAGCAGTCGCTCTTACGACTTGTACGTTTCCGAAGATGTGCGTATGCCTGGTTTGCATACCACGGGCCGTATAAAGGCTGCGCACCTCTCTTCGGTTCTTAGTTCGGAGGAACATCTACCATGATTCAGATGCAAACCATGCTGAACGTCGCCGACAACTCCGGCGCTCGCAAGATTCGCTGCATCAAGGTGCTTGGCGGTTCCAAGCGTCGTTATGCAGGCATCGGCGATGTGTTCATCGGTGCTGTCCAGGAGGCTACCCCTGGCGCCAACGTCAAGAAGAAGGACGTTGTCCGTTGCGTCGTCGTTCGCACCGTTAAGGAGATCCGCCGCAAGGATGGCTCCTACATTCGCTTTGATGAGAACGCCTGCGTTGTCATCAACAACGATGGTTCGCCCGTCGGCACCCGTATCTTCGGGCCCGTCGCTCGCGAGCTTCGTGACAAGAAGTACATGAAGATCGTCTCGCTCGCTCCCGAGACCCTGTAGTTAGGGGAGATATATGTATATCAAGAAGGGCGATAAGGTCCAGGTTCTCTCTGGTAAGGATCGCGGCAAGCAGGGCGTTGTCCTGCGTGCTCTCCCCGCCGAGAACAAGGTCGTTGTCGAGGGCGTTTCGGTCGTTAAGAAGGCCGTCAAGCCCAACGCTGCCAACCAGCAGGGCGGCATCGTTTCGCAGGAGGCTCCCATCGACGCCTCCAACGTCAATCTCGTTTGCCCCGAGTGCGGTAAGGTTACCCGCGTCGGTCACGAGAAGGACGGCAAGAACAAGCTGCGCGTCTGCAAGAAGTGCGGCCACAAGTTCTAAGCTGCCCGCAACATCAAGTTGCTAGCAAAGGCCCGGATGCCACGGCACCCGGGCCTTTTTCTATCCCTACTCATTGGGGACAGACTTAAATGAGTACCCTAACTGGGTAAGCATAAATGAGCGGGTCGTGCTGTATAAATTGCTTGTGTGCGCGTTTATGCGCGTTAGATTGCGTTTAATTACGCACCTATGCGTATATATGCGCCGTTTACGGGGCAATAATGACCGTTTAGCGGTGAGATACGCAAAAACGCGCACAGACGCGCGTGTTTGTGCGAATATAGAGCTGTCAGAAATGCAAGACGTTCTATGACACAGGAGACACATAATGGCAGATTCCAAGCAGGCTCCACTCGACGCCGCGGCAGCCGCCAAAGCGGCATTTGCTTCGGTCCAGGACAAGCCGTTCCCTAACGACATCTTTACGGCTCCCGAGCTCCGTTGGGCTGTGATCGGTTGCGGCGTTATTGCCAACCAAATGGCCCAGTCCCTCGCGCTGGCCGGCCGCAAGCTTGCGGGCGTCGCCAACCGCACGCTGTCCAAGGCCCAGGCTTTTGCTGAGCAGTATGGCATCGAGAAGGTCTATGAAACGGTTGAGGACCTCTATGCCGATCCTGACATCGACGCCGTCTACATCACCACCCCGCACAACACCCATATCACCTATCTGCGCGCCGCCTTGGCGGCCGGCAAGCACGTTCTCTGCGAGAAGGCCATCACGCTCAACTCCGCCGAGCTCGATGAGGCCCGCGCCATTGCCGCCGAACACAACGTGGTCCTTATGGACGCTACCACGGTGCTCCACATGCCCTTGTATCAAGAGCTGCGCCGCCGCATGGATGCCGGCGAGTTTGGCCGCATGAACCTCGCTCAGCTCAACTTTGGTAGCTACAAGGAGTACGGCGACCTGACCAACCGTTTCTACAATCGTAACCTCGCCGGCGGTGCCATGCTCGATATTGGCGTGTATGCCCTGTCCGTCATGCGCCTGTTTATGGCGAGCCAGCCCGTCGAGGTCGTGTCTCTGGGTAACATCTGCGAGACCGGCGTGGACGTTGCAGGCGGCATCGTCTGCCGCAATGCCGAGCAGCAGCTGGGCGTCGTGAGCCTTACGCTCCACTCCAAGCAGCCAAAGCGCTCGGTTATCAGCTTTGACAATTGCTATGTCGAGGTCAACGAGTATCCGCGCGCCGATCACGCGACGATCGTGTGGACCGCGGACGGTCATCGCGAGGAGGTCGCCGCGGGCACCGAGGCTTATGCCCTGTGCTACGAGATGGCTGACCTCGAGCAGGCCGTCGCCGGCGACGATTCCAAGCGTGAGCTTCTGGATTATGCTTCTGATGTGATGGAGCTCATGACCAAGCTCCGCGCCGATTGGGGAGTCGTCTACCCCGAGGAGGAGTAAGCGATGCTTGCGGAAGATAGGCTCAATACGATCGTGTCGATGGTGCGGCAGGCTGGCTCGGTAACGGTGCCCGAGCTTGCCGATGCCCTGGGCGTGACGGCGTCTACCATTCGACGCGACCTACAGACGCTCGACCGAGCGCACCGCATCGCCAAGGTGCACGGTGGCGCGCCAAGTCTTGAGCGCGCGCACGTGACGCGCGACCTAACGCTTAATGAGCGCAGCGACCTCCATAACGACGACAAGGAGCGTATCTGCGCCCGCGCCGCGGCGCTCGTGGAGCCCGAGAGCTTTGTGTACATCGATTCGGGTTCGACAACGCTCAGACTCATCGAGCATCTTCCGCATCTCGAATCGGTCACCTATGTGACTGATTCCGTGCTCCATGCTCAGCATCTCGCTGTGCGCGGCATGCGCACCGTGGTGCTGGGCGGCGAGCTTAAACCCGAGACCGAGGCGCTCGTTGGCCCCGATGCTCTGGCAACCCTAGACCGCTACAACTTTAACTGCGGCTTTTGGGGTTCTAACGGCATTGCCGCCGAGCAGGGCTTTACGACGCCCGATATCGAGGAAGCGCAGGTCAAGCGTATCTCGATGCGCCATACAGCCAAACGCTTCGTAATCTCGGACGCCAGTAAGTTTGGCATGGTGGCTCCCGTAAAATTCGCGGACTTCCGTGACGTAACGGTTATCACCGCGGGCGAGGTGCCCGCTAAGTACCAGACGATGGAAAACGTCATCACGGTTTAGCAACGGGGCGAAGCAAGGCCAAAACCACCACAAAGGTGCCTGTCCCCATTGTGGTGGTTCCGATGGCCCCGTCGGGCATGATTTCCCAGTACCCCTGTTTCCATACGACGTGATCATGCCCGCCGGGGCCATCGTATAGATATCGCTTAAAAGCGCCGTCACTTCGGCGCTATCAATCACTCAAACACAAGGTAATACGCAGGTTGTGACCCTCAGAAGGGGAGGGCTGGGCCTGCTTGTGCAAAAGGAGGAAACATGTCAGCTGCAAACGAGAAGGTGGGGGGCGGCACTTACGATGTCGTTGCCATCACGGCATGTCCAACGGGCATTGCTCACACATTTATGGCGGCCAAAGGGTTGGAAGACCAGGCAGCCAAGATGGGCGTGAGCATTAAGGTCGAGACTCAGCGTTCGGGCGGCGCTAAAAATGTACTGACCGCGGCAGACATCGCAGGTGCCAAGGGTGTCATCATTGCGGCGGATAAAAATGTCGAGCTCGATCGCTTCGATGGCAAGTCGGTTTACTCCTGTGCGGTGACGCGTGGCATTAATGACGCCGAGGAACTTATCAATTTTGCGCTTGGGGGCAATGAGCCTATTCATCTTGTGTCCGGCGGCGCCGCGGTACAGGCGGCTGCCGAGGGCGAATCCGTGGGTTTGGGTCGCAGTGTC
>CAJJZO010000063.1 GCA_905197585.1 uncultured Collinsella sp. | reverse complement strand
GGCTTTGGCAAGTTCGGCGCCAACGACATCGAGGACCCGGAAGGCTGGGCTTGCGAAGCGCGCCGCTACTACTTTGGCATCGTCGGTAAGTTCGGCAAATTCGTGCAGACCGTGCTCAAGAAGGCCGCCGATCTGGATATCCAGATCATCTGTCCGCTCCATGGTCCTGTTCTTACCGAGAATCTGGGCTATTACCTCGACACCTACAACACCTGGTCGAGCTATCAGCCCGAGGACGAGGGCGTCACGATTGCCTATGCGAGCGTGTACGGCCATCTGAAGGCCGCCGTTGAGGAGCTTGCATCTGCGCTCGAGGCCCGCGGCCAGAAGGTTTCCGTCTTTGACTTGGCTCGCGACGACATGGCCGAGGCCGTTGAGGATGCGTTCCGCTATGACCGTCTGGTGCTCGCCTCCATCACCTATCAGGGCGAGATCTTCCCGTTCATGAGCACCTTTATCCACACGCTTGCCGAGCACGCCTATCAGAACCGTACGGTGGCGCTCGTTGAGGCCGGCTCCTGGGCGCCCACCGCTGCCAAGGTTATGACCAAGGAGCTCGAGGGCATGAAGGACATCACCCTGGCGCAGAACAAGGTGACCGTGCTGGGCTCGCTCAACGACGCCTCGCGCGCTCAGATCGAGGTTCTCGCCGACGAGCTGTCCAAGTAGCGACACTTTCACTTTTGACGCTCAAACCACCACAAAGGGGACAGGCACCTTTGTGGTGGTTTTTGTTTTTAGATGCGGGCGATGACGAGGGCTGGACGTGCGCTGTCAGTGGCTTCGGCGATTGATGTGGCGACGGCATCGTCGGGATCACGGTCCATCACGATGGTGTCAACGTCGGCAAGCTCGGCAAAACGGTACATGCCGCGTCCGTTGACCTTACTGGCGTCCATGAGGGCGACGCTTTGATGGGCCGCGGCGATCATAGCCGTTTTAGTCTCGGCCATCTGGGGAAAGTCGGTCGTAAAGCCGCAGCTGGGGACAAAAGCGCCAGGGCACATGACGGCAAGATCGGCATGGACCATTTGGAGCGCTTGCATAGTGAGCGGTCCGTACAAATAACGATGGCCTTTGCGCAACGCCCCGCCCAGCATGACGACATCGACCGAGGGCATGCTCTCGTCGATGTAATCGGCAATGGTAATGTCTGCTGTGATGACGGTGATACCGTCGCGTTGATCGAGGAGCCGGACGAACTCGAGCGCCGTGGTGCCCGAGTCGACGAGCAGCGTGTCGCCGTCATTGACGAGCTCGATGGCGCTTTGCGCGATGGCCTGCTTGGCGGCGACGTTGACATTGATGCGGCGATCCTGCGTGGAGACGGTCAGACGTTTGTGGAGTGATACGGCACCGCCGTGCGTGCGGCGCAGCTTGCCTGCTTCGGCGAGCGCGTCCAGGTCGGCGCGGGCGGTGACGGAGGACACGCCAAAGGTCTGGGCGATTTCTGCTACCTGCACCGAGGCATTATGATCGAGCATTTCCATAATGGCGGTACGGCGTTCGTCGGCGAAAGCTCGGGTTGTTGCGTGGGCCATATCTGCTCCATCATCGTCTGAAATTTGCAGGAATTGTGTTGACTCTATTTTCGTTCATTTTCTTTTTGAGTAAGAAAACACCTTTCGATTACTTATCTTTTCTATAAAAGAAAGACGCTGAACGCCCAAAATTCAATATCGAACATGTTCACTCGGCTCAAATTTCTTCCGTTTGCTTTTCAAAAATGACTGTATTGACCTGCATGGGCTCAATATCTCGCACGTGCAAAGCTGCTGAATTTCATACAATGAGCGCAGCAAAACGCAAGGTAAAATGCCTTGTGAACAACTACGCCCGATGTCCAGATGCGGGCGAGGGAGAGGAGCAAACGCTCATGGCACTTGTTACCACCGAAAAGATGCTCAAGGACGCTCAGGCCGGCCACTACGCTGTTGGCGCTTTCAACGTCGAGAACCTCGAGTTTGTTATGGCCGTTCTGGCCGCTGCCGAGGAGACCAAGTCCCCCGTCATCATGCAGACCACCCCGGGCACCATCAAGACCGCTGGTCTGGACTACTTCTACGGCATGGTCAAGGCTGCCGCCGAGCGCGCTTCCGTGCCCGTCGCTCTGCACCTCGATCACGGCGATGGCTATGACCGCTGCATGCAGGCTTTCCGCACGGGCTACACCTCTGTCATGATCGACGGCTCGCACGAGTCCTTCGAGGACAACATCGCCCTGACCAAGTCCGTCGCCGACGCTGGCCGCGCCATGGGCGTGCCCGTCGAGGCCGAGCTCGGCAAGGTTGGCGGCAAGGAGGACGACGGTCCCGCGGTTGAGGGCGAGAGCCCCTACACCGATCCGGCCGAGGCCAAGGAGTTCGTCGAGCGCACCGGCTGCACCTCTCTCGCTATTGGCGTTGGCACCAGCCACGGTGTGTACACGAGCGATCCGCACATCGAGCAGTCCGTGGTCAAGGCCATCCGCGACGCCGTCGACGTGCCGCTGGTTCTGCACGGCACTTCCGGTGTGCCCGATGAGCAGGTCGCCGAGGCCGTGAAGAACGGCATCTGCAAGGTTAACTACGCCACCGAGCTGCGTCAGGCTTACACCAAGGGCTTCATGGCCTACATGGCCGAGAACCCCGCCTGCTTCGATCCTAAGAAGCCGGCCAAGGAGGGTATGCGTGAGATCACCGAGCTGGTTAAGATCCGCATGACCAACCTTAACTCTGTGGGCAAGGCAGAGTAACAGCAAGGGTACTCCGACTCGCTACATATCCCGGGGAGGGACGAGGGCTTAGTTCCCCAATCGTCCTCGGGCATGCAAAAAGCCTCGCTGCACACTTCGTGCGGCGAGGCTTTTTGCCCCCTGCGGAAAGATTGGGGAACTAAGCCCTCGTCCCTCCCAAGGTGACCTGCTCGAGATCGTCGCCCTTGTGGCGTTAGGGCGGAAATGGGTGGGGCGTTAGGGCTTCTTTGCTGATGGGGGATTAGTATGCCCGGGCTTGGTTGGGGAAGGTTTTGTCTAGGGATGCTTGGAGCTTTTCGAAGGATGCTCGTAAGTTGAGGCTCTGATCGGCTGAGCGCTTGGTTTTTGTGGTGGGGGAGTCGAGGAGACCGTTTCTCTGTGTCGGGGGGAAGGAGAAAAGGTTTGCATATTTTAGGGATGGCTGCTGTGCTGCGTCATTGGAAGAATGCATGCTTATGCGGCCTCCTCGATGTCCACCAATAGATTGCGCTCGGGGTATGCTGCTAGGTCCCGTGCGTTGGCAGTATTATGCCGCGGCTGCTGCAAAGAAGCGCTAAAGAAAGGCTTAACCTGGTTTGGTGTTACGATGAAGCTGCAGGTCAGAGGTATCGAATAACACTTTTGAAAGGTTTTGGGCTTAAGGGCTTTCTAAGGTTTGTGGCGCGGATGTGGCTCGCCTGTGTGGGGCGTGTGGATGGCTCGTTCCTAGCGCTGCGGCTCTGCGGCGCGCACCTGCTCGATGACCTTTTCCATGGTGGCGTCGATGCGGTCTTTTTTGAGTTCGCATTCCCAGATGGTTATGGGTGTCCAGCCCATTTGAGTGAGCGCTGCCACCGCGGCGCGATCGCGCTCGACGTTGCGACGGAACTTTGCCTCCCAAAACTCAACGTTGCGCTTAGGCTGGCTCGGGTTGCACTTGGGGCAGCGGTGCCAAAAGCAACCGTTGACGAAGATGGCGATCTTGCGGCCGGGAAAGGCGATGTCGGGCTTGCCAGGAACCTTCCATTCCAAGCGATAACCCGTAAGGCCCGCTGCGCGCAAGCGCTGGCGAACGAGCAGCTCGGGCTTGGTGTTTGCACGCTTGTTGCCCTTCATGGACTTTTTTATAGCGGCGCGACGGCGCACGAGTTCGCGCTCGTCAGCGGAGAGGTCCGAGGTATCGATGCCGTCGAGCAGACCTGGTTTGGGACGCTTTTTGCTGCGGCGCTTAGGTGCGCGCTTGGGCCTGGAAGCGGGCTCGTCGTTCGTGGTGGCCTCGGCGTCGTTGGCAGTGCCGTTGGCCTCAAGCCGATCTTCCTTCAACTCAATCAGAGCATCGATAAGCCCTTTGTCGGCGGGCATCCACTCAACCGTGGCAAGCGAGGTGCGCGGAATCCAGCGGATATCGAGCTGCCGGTCGTGTTTCTGGGGCTCGCCGGACTCATCGGCCAGCGAGCAGTAATAGCACTCCATGGAGAGATGAAAATCGGGGTAGTCATACTCAACGGTATAGAAATCGCGCAGGTTGGTGACTTTTACCTGCAGCTCTTCCATAAGCTCGCGGCGCACGGCATCCTCAGGCGTCTCACCGCGCATGAGCTTGCCACCGGGGAACTCCCAAAGTCCTTGCATGTCGCCATAGCCGCGCTGCACGGCCAGCAGCTCGTCGGACCCATCCTTGCGAATGATCCCAGCAGCAACATGAACGGTCTTCAACAGGAGTCCTTTCTCAACGGCGACAATCGACGGGGTAGCTAATTTGGGACGTGTCTATTTTGACTACCTTTGCGATGATTTTTCTGGGACGGGGATTAAAAAATCATTCGGCACAAAATGATTTTTTAATCCCCGTCCCAGAAAAATCATTGGCAAATTAGCTACCCCTACCTTACACAACGGTAAGGCAAGCGTAAGCCATATCGATGGTAGCCGACTCGTCTTCTTGCGACTATAGATGCCGTAGACTAATCGCAAGAAAGGACTCGGTATGCAAACCACGCACATGGCGACCCCGGTACTGGAGGTCGCGCATCTCGAAAAGGTATACGGAGCGCTGGGCAACGTGACCCGCGCGCTCAACGACGTCAGCTTTACCGTCAATCGCGGCGAATTTGTTGGCATCATGGGCGCTTCGGGCTCGGGCAAGTCGACGTTGCTCAACTGCGTGTCGACCATCGATAGCGCCACAAGTGGCACGATCCGCATCAACGGGCAGGACGTAACACGCATGAAGCAGGCTAAGCTTTCGCAGTTCCGCCGCGAGGAGCTCGGCTTTATCTTCCAGGACTCCAACCTGCTCGATACGCTCACGGCACGCGAGAACATCGCCCTGCCGCTCACCATCGCCCGCACAAACTCGGCAGAGATCTCGACCCGCGTGCAGGATGTGGCCGCGCGCCTGTCCATCAGTCAGGTGCTCGACAAATATCCCTACCAGATGTCCGGCGGCCAGCAGCAGCGCGTTGCCGCGGCTCGCGCGCTCGTCACCGACCCCACCATGATTATGGCCGACGAGCCCACCGGCGCCCTCGATTCCAAGAGCGCTCGCCTGCTGCTCGAGAGCCTAGAGGCCCTTAACCGCCGCCTACGCGCCACCGTGCTCATGGTCACGCACGACAGCTTTGCCGCCAGTTACACGAGCCGTGTGCTGTTTATTCGCGACGGCAAGATCTTCACCGAGCTGCGCCGCGGCGACACCGACCGCCGAGAGTTCTTCGACCGCATTATGGAGGTCGTTGCCATGATGGGCGGTGAGGGCTCCGATGCTCTGTAAACTCGCTTGGGGCAACGTCCGCCGCGCCGGCCGCGACTACCTCGTCTACCTTTTGACGCTCACCCTGGGCGTCACGGTCTTCTATGCCTTTAACACCATCTCGATGCAGGTCGACATCGCCGGAATCGATGAAGAGGGCTTGGCGCAGGTTATGGGCAGCATGCTCGGCGACCTGACGTACTTTTTGGCCGGTGTCATGGCCTTTTTGATGGTGTATGCCAATAACTTCATCATGAAACGCCGCAAGAAGGAGTTTGGCCTGTACCAGGTGCTCGGCATGGGGCGCGGGCGCGTCGCCACGATCATGGCGCTCGAGACCGTGATCGTCTCGGTCGTGGCCTTTGTCGCCGGCATTGTGCTGGGTATGGGACTCTCCCAGCTCATGACGTTCTTTACGGCCTCGCTCTTTAAGACACAGATTGCCAATTTCCACTTCTTTTTCTCGGTGCATGCGTTCAATCTGACCCTTGCCTGCATGCTCGTAATGTTTGTGCTCACGCTACTGCTGAACCTTCGCGCCGTGCGTCGTACCAAACTCATCGAGCTTATGGGTGCCGAGCGTCGCAACGAGAGCATCAAGACACGCAACCCCTGGATCGCGATTGCCATCTTTGCCGTGGGCGTGGTGCTTGTGGGCGTGGCCTATTACCGTCTGCTACGTGATGGGTTCCCGCTAACCGCGACGGACAGCAAGCTGCAAGAGGCCATGAACCAGTTTGGTATTACGACCGCTATGGTTACCGTGGGCACCTTTGCCCTGTTCTGGGGACTCTCGGGCATGCTCATCAAGCTGCTGCAGAGCCTGCGCAGCGTGTATTGGCGCGGCCTCAACATGTTTACCGTGCGCCAGCTTGCGGCCAAGGTCAACACGGTGTGCTTTTCGATGGGCGTCATCGCGATGCTCCTGTTTTTGGCCATCACCTCGGTGACGTGCGGTATGTCGATTGCCAATGTGATGAACGAAAACCTGGAGCGCTATAACCCTGTTGACGTGTCTCAGACGTATGTCTATTACACGCCCGATACGCTCGACTACTACAAAGAATATGTCAATCCGTCTGAAGCCGACCGCATGGTGCTAGCCGATACAACGGTCGATTTGTACTCCGCATGGCACGGCAAGGGCAAGTCGGCGGACAACAACGACGAGACCGGCAAGAAGGTCAATATCGCCGATGTTGCCGGTGAGCATGTTCAGATCGATTCGTATCTGAGTTACCCGTTTGGCGGTTCGAATCCTTCGGTGTCTGCGGGTGAGATGTGCAAGACCATGGGCGAAAAGCTCCCCAAGGCGCTCGGGGGTAGCAATGCCGATACGATGGGTCTGTTTGTGACGCCGGCGAGCCAGTACAACAAACTGCGCCAGATGATGGGCGAGGAGCCGGTGAGCATTGGCCGCGACCAGTACCTGCTTACGTGTGATATGGGCGGTGGGCTGGGCGACCTGTACACCAAGTACATGGCCGGCGGCCATACCCTCACCTTGGGCGGGCATGAGCTCAAGCCCGCAACCGATAAGTCGGACAAGGACACGGCGGCCATCGCCAACTCGGCGATGGGCAGTAATCGGGGTACCGTCGTCGTTGCCGACGAGCTGTTGTCCCAACTAAATCTGCAGCCGTATTCCAGTAGCCTGCTCGTTAATTACAAACAGGGGATGGATACGACCGAGGCAGACGAGAGCATTAAATACACTTTGCTCGACAATCTGCTCGTTGACGGCAAGGAGCCGGGGTCATGGGGAATCTTCATCACACGCTCCGAGATGTACACGCAAGCAGCGCAAATGAACGGCATGATTAGCTATCTGGCCATCTACATTGGCTTTGTATTGGTCGTTGCATGCGCGGCGATTCTGTCGATCCAGCAACTCTCCAACGTGGCCGACGGCAGCCGCAGCTATCGTGTGCTGGCACAGATCGGCTGTGAGGACCGCCAGATTCGCCATTCGGTGATGGCGCAGCAAGCGGTATTCTTCCTGTTCCCGCTGGCAGTGGGCCTGGCGCACTCCTTTGTGGCACTTAAGGTGATCATCGAGCTGGTGAGCATTTTCGGAAATATGAGCATCGGCGGCACCGTGGGCCTCACCTGCGCAATCTTCCTGGCAGCATACGGTGGCTACTTCCTGGTGACCTACCTCATGAGCGCCGGCATGGTACAAGCTGCCATCGCCACCCGCTACAGCGAGTAACAAGCGAGCAAAACCGTTGCAAAACCAGTGCGAACAACCGCTGCGAAGGGAGTCCAGCCCCCCCTTCGCGGCGTTTTTTGCCTGACTGATGAGTCTCAAGACCAAGTGAGTAGACTTTTTTGGATCTGTCGAGCACATCGCGGGTGGCGCCCAATAAAACAGCAGGTCAGGGCTGTGGCGTTTTGGGGCATGCTTGGCCTCCTGCAAAAAGCCTACTCACTTGGTTTTTTCTGCTAGAAAACCGCCGCGAGGGAAAGCAGCTCCCTTGCGGTGGTTGGCGTTTGCCCAGATAAAACCTGCCAAAATAAACCTGTCCCTTTTTAGCAGGTTATCGCTTCCAAAAGTGGAGGATCAGCGTGGTGCCTTTTGGTGGAGGGGGGATATTGATTAATTCGGGTAACAGTTTTTTTAACGCCGGGAACGATGTTAAAATAACCAAAATGCTATCTAGGAGCTTTGATTTTATGGCAACCGAGGCAGCTACCCTGCAAAGCGTGACGCGCTCGTTCCTCTGGCATTCAATTATGTTGTTTATAGGGGCGGCTGGTCTGTATTGTGTGGCGCCAAGTATTTATACGGGCCTTTCTGGCACCGTTCTTATCGGTCTGCATCTGCTTTCGGGCTTCTGTGTGGGCCTCATCTCTCGCCCTGTGAGACAGGGTATTTCCAAAAGGCTTTTTGGACTTATGCTCGTAGACATTGCACTTCTTGTGATGTACACGATATCTCTTAATGTCTTTCATCAATTTCATGTTGTGGTTTCGGCGTTCGCGTTCATTTTGTTGTTACTAGCCCCCTTGCTTGTCGCTTGCTGTTCTTGGGCGCTTGGCGGTGAATTCGCAAACATACGTGCGGGATTAAAGGGGAAACATGTGGCCGATGGCTCTGCTCTCCACGGGTATCCTGAGCTCGCACTTTACAGCCCCGTTGTGCTCTTGATTGCTTTGCTTGTTGGCCTTCAGTTTCTTCTCGTCCCGTTGATGGACTCCATCGGTTCTTTCCTTTCCGTTAACGCCGAGATGGGGGTTGCTGCCTTGCTCGTCGAACCTCTTGCGTTTGGTAATGCCGCCGTTATTCTCGATACGGATTGTTTGTTTTCGCGCAATATAAACATCGGAGCTGTGCTCCTGAGCTTTGGTGGGCATCAAGAGATCGTATTGCTTCTGGTTACCGTTTTGGGCAGTATCCTTGCCAGGGTCATAACGCGATTTTTCCCTGACTTAACGAGCGCTTTTTCTGCGGCCGCCAAATTAGGAGGAAAACACTCTGCAGTTGCCGATATCCCTACGGCTTCGGGTTTTTCTGAGGCTTCGGTAGTTTGTG
>CAJJZO010000062.1 GCA_905197585.1 uncultured Collinsella sp. | reverse complement strand
TTGGTACAGAAAAGGGGGCGGCCCGTCTGGACCGCCCCCTTTCGTTGGGCATACGAGTCTCGTTACATCCCCTTGCGCAGGTCGCACACGCCGGCTGCCGCCATCTCGCGCAGCAGCGTCTCGCGGTCGCGCGTCACGATCAGGTCCAGCGGGAAGTGAATCTCGTCGAGCAACTTGCGGGCGTGCTCGAGCTTGCCAATGGCCATACCAATGTGGGCATCGGTCGACACACCAATACCCACGCCCAGCTCGGCGCAGCGCTCGGCGATCTTGCGGCATACGGCCCAATGCTCAGTGTCGGTACCGTGCTCAAGACTATGGTTGTTGATCTCAATGATCTTGTGCTTGGCCTTGGCCGCCAGCAGCACCTCATCGATATCGAATGGCACGCCCGAACGACCCGTATGCCCAAGCATGAACACCTTGGGGTGCTCCAGGGCATTGATGTACATCTGGGTCGTTTGGGCGAGCGTCGCGCCTTCGGCAAACTGCGGGTTATGCACGCTTGCCACCAAATAATCCAAATTACGCGTCACCAAATCGAACAGCGAATGCTGGTGACTGTACGAATCGCCGGCAATATCGAGCGACACGGGAATGTCCTCGCCAAACAAGCTTCCGTCCAGCGAAACGATATCGACCTCGGCGCCGCGAAGCACCAGCACGCCGCTCCAAATGCGCGGCCAGATATCCTGGTTAATAAAGAACTGGAAACTGCGCAGGTCGTTGGGGCAAGCCGTAACCATCGAGCTCAGATGGTCGGCAGATCCGAGCACCTGCAGGCCACGTTCCGCCGCCCAGTACACATTCTCCTCAATGGTTGAGTACGCATGCGCGGAGAACAACGTATGAGTATGAATATCACAAGAAAGAAGGTAGGGCATCAGGTCTCCTTGTCCAGTATGGCCGTCGCGTATATTCATTGTACGCATAGCTTTCGGCAGTCGTAAAACTGCTTCATCCCAATCACACAACGGCATAGACAACGGGGTCTGGCTTAAAACCAAACCCCGTTTCACGTAAAACATTGTAAGCAGAGCGCTTTACTTTTGACGATACTCGTCGGCCAGCTGCTTCCAGGCGGGCAGTGAGTTAACGATAGTCTCGTAGCTCACACAGTAGCCCAAGCGGAACCAGCCCGGCATGCCAAAACTGTCCGAGGGCACCGCGAGCAGCTCATACTTCTTCGCGCGCTCGCAGAAAGCGTTCGCATCGGGCTCCAGCGCCTTCACCCACAGGTAGAATGCACCATCCGGCTCAACATAGGTGTAGCCGTACTCCGCTAGTGCATCGGTAAGCGCGGTGCGGTTGCGTGCATAGGCCTCAACGTCACTCGGTTCATCGATGCAGTCGATAATTACGCGCTGGAAGAGCGCCGGCGCGCACACGAAGCCCAGCGCACGGGCGGCGCCGGCAACGGCGGGCATTAGACGAGCTGCCCGAGGATTCGTATTGGGAACCAGGATCCACCCCACGCGCTCGCCCGGCAGCGAAAGCGACTTGGAATACGAGTAGCACACGATGGTGTGCTCGTAGATCGAAGGCACCCAAGGCACCTCGGCGCCATAGACAATCTCGCGATACGGCTCATCCGAGATGAGCATAATCGGGTTCTCGGGATCGCGCTTGGCGTTGACCTCGCGTAAAACACTGGCCAGTCGCGTCAGCGTGTCGCGCGTATACACGGCGCCGGTCGGGTTATTCGGCGAGTCGATGATGACGGCAGTCGTCTTATCGGTAATCGCCTTGAGCACGTTGTCCACACTCAGCTGGAACGTATCTTCATTGGCGAGCGCCTCGACACACGTACAGCCGGCTTTCTCAATCCACACGCGATACTCCGGGAAGTACGGTGCAATGACGATAACCTCATCGCCCGGGTTCGTAACGGCGTTGAGCGTGCAGGTGAGCGAAGCCGCGGCGCCCACGGTCATAAAGACATCCTTGCCCTCATAACTCGTACCAAAGCGGCGGTTGAGCGACTCAGCCACGGCGGTACGGCACTGCGGCAGGCCCGGTGCGGGCGTGTATCCGTGCAGCTGGTCACTCGGCAGCTCCAAGGCCTTCTTAATGGACTCCGCAACGGCAGCGGGCGCCGGAACGCTCGGGTTGCCCAGCGAGAAATCGAATACGTTTTCCGCACCAATCTGCGCCTTGCGCTCAAGGCCATAGCTAAAAATCTCGCGGATGATGGAGCTTTCCGCACCGCGAGCATACATAGTTTCGTTGATCATCTGTTCCCCTTTCACATAGGCGCTATTGTACGCTTTAGCCGAGCAAAGCGCCGCAGCAATGTTGATTGGGGACAGACTTAAATGCGTGAAAACGCTCATTTAAGTCTGTCCCCAATCAACAGATGGCCCCATATCGCTCAAAAGAAATAGCCTCCGCAGGTTTCCCCGCAGAGGCTTTCGCCACAAAGGCTATTTGTCGGCGTCGGTGTCGGCACCGGCATTGGCGGCACAGTCATCGCCGGCATCATCGGATGCGGCTTCGGCATCTTCCTGCATGGCCGCCTGTGCAAAGGCCGCAGCATCAGCCGCCAGTTCCTCCTCGCTCATGCGAGGCGCACGCTTCTTGGCCGGCATGCCGGCCGCCTTGGCATTGCGCTCCTCCTTGGCCGCCAGGATATCGCCCTCACGCTCAAGGTAGGCGTCCCACTTGTTGTCGAGCAGGGCGTTTACGGCGTCACCCTCGACGGTCTCACGCTCAAGCAGCACCTTCGCCATCAGGTCAAGCTGATCGCGACGGGCATCCAAAATCTCGGCCGCACGACGATGGGCCTCACGCATAATGCGCTGAACCTCGATATCGATGCGGCGCGCCGTCTCCTCGGAGTAATCCTGATGATCGGCATAGTCGCGGCCCAGGAATACCTGATGCTGCGCCTCACCAAACACCTGCGTTCCAAGCTCCTCGCTCATGCCCAGGCGCGTGACCATCTCGCGCGCCATCTTGGTCGCGCGCTCCAGGTCGTTGCTCGCGCCCGACGTGATGTCGTCACACATGAGCTCCTCGGCAACGCGACCGCCCAAAAACACGGCAAGCTCGTCGAGCATCTCGTTCTTGGTCTTGAGGAAGTGGTCCTCCTGCGGAAGCTGCAGCGTGTAGCCCAGGGCCTGACCGCGGCTGACAATCGAGATCTTGTGGACCGAATCGGAGTGCTCCAGGATGTGGCCCACCAGGGCGTGACCGCTCTCGTGGTAGGCAATCGTGGTGCGCTCGGCCTCGGTCATCACGCGACCCTTGCGCTGCGGTCCGGCAATCACACGCTCCATCGATTCCTCGACCTCGTCCATCGAGATCACGGAACGATGGCGGCGGGCAGCCAGCAGCGCAGACTCGTTGAGCAGATTTGCCAGATCGGCGCCGGTGAAGCCAACGGTCATCTGGGCGAGCTTCTCAAACTTCACGTCCTCGTCCATCGGCTTGTTCTCGGCATGCACGCGCAAAATCTGCTCGCGGCCCTTCACATCCGGACGGTCGACCGTGACCTGACGGTCAAAACGACCGGGACGCAGCAATGCCGGATCCAAGATGTCAGGACGGTTGGTCGCAGCAATCAGGATGACCGACTCGCTCTCCTCAAAACCGTCCATCTCGACCAGCAGCTGGTTGAGCGTCTGCTCGCGCTCGTCGTGACCTCCGCCCAAGCCAGCTCCGCGCTGGCGTCCCACAGCATCGATCTCATCGATGAAGATAATCGACGGGGCCTGGGACTTGGCCTCCTTAAAGAGGTCACGCACACGGCTGGCGCCGACACCTACGAACATCTCGACAAAGTCGGAACCCGAGATGCTAAAGAACGGCACGCCCGCCTCGCCGGCAACAGCCTTGGCCAGCAGCGTTTTACCGGTGCCCGGAGGGCCCACCAGTAACACGCCGCGCGGGATCTTGGCGCCCAGCCTGCGATAGCGATCCGGATCGCTCAAAAAGTCACGAATCTCCTCGAGCTCCTCGACTGCCTCGTCCACGCCGGCAACGTCTTCAAACTTGACCTTGGGGCGCGTGGCCTCGTTGGTCTTGGCGTTGGTCTTGCCAAACTGCATGTTCCTGTTGTTGGCGCCCATCATCTGGCGCATAAAGTAGAACATGATGGCGATCAGGGCAATCGTCGGAAGCACGCTCATCGCCAAGTCGCCCCAAAAATCGGGGTCATTGGTGTTGACGATGTACTTGGTATCGGGGTGCTCCGCCATAAGCTCGGCAAGCGAATCGGAGCCGACATAGGTCGAGGAGAAGCCCTTGAGCTCGCTCGTATCGCCCTTGTCCTTCTTCGTCTTCCAGTAATGACCCGTCACGCTTCCGTCTTGAACCGTATAGGTCAAATCTTCGACGCGATCCTGCTTAATGGCGTTGACCATCTCGCTCGTTGCGAGCTTTACGGTATTGCTGGAATTGGCAAAGCCAGAGCCCATGTTAAAGAAGGCGTAGCCCAGAAGCGCGCAAGCCAAAATAAAATACAGCCAGCCCGTACGCGTGGGCTTCTTGCCTCCGGGCACCCCCGGGATCTTAGGCTCCCGGGGAGTCTGGGAATTGTTATCGTTACGGTCGTCGGGCATCTTACGAATAAACCTCCGGTTTCAAAATGCCCAGATACGGAAGGTTACGATAGCGCTCGGCATAATCGAGGCCGTAGCCCACCACAAAGGCATCGGGGCAATGGGTTCCAACATACTTGGGCGTGATGGCCGAGGTACGGTCCTCAACGTCCTTCCACAGGAAGGCGGCGACCTCCAGAGAAGCGGGCTTGCGGCTCTCGAGGTTCTTCATCAGATACTTGAGCGTCAGGCCCGAGTCCAGAATGTCCTCGACGATCAGCACGTCGCGACCGCGGATGTCGATATCCAGGTCCTTAATGATACGCACGATACCCGAGGACTTCACACCGTCGCCATAGCTCGAAACAGCCATGAAATCGATGTTGGTCGGCAGCTCGATCTTGCGCATCAGGTCGCCCATAAAGACCACGGCGCCGCGCAGGACCGCAATCAGCACCAGATCCTTACCCGCGTAGTCGCGAGTAATCTGCTCACCTAGGCGAGAGACGATACCGTCGATATCCTCCTGCGTAAACAGAACCTTCTCGATATCCGGATGTTGAGAAGCCATGACAACCCTTTCTTGTGCTTATCGCCCACACACCGCCGTATGGACGCGAACTTCACATTTTAGCAGCGCACGGGGTATATTTTCCAGCCCGTACGCCATCAGCGCGGGAATACCGTCAACGCCGCACAGAACAGCTGGTGCGAGGGGCTAATCCGCGTCAACCACGCGAAGCAGATAAGCCACACGCGTCGCCGCCGTGCATTTAAAACGTTCGTCCGCGCGAACTCCGGCGACCCACACCACAGCACCTCCCGGCGCCGTCCTCACCACGGGCACGCCGGCGCGCTCGGAAACGGGAATGCGAGCCTCGCCTAGCAAGTCGGATACCTTCTTGCTTCGGCCACTCATTCCTAACGGGCACATCACGTCTCCCGGTGCGGGACCGTCCACCCACAGGCGCGCCAATCGCGCCTCTGCAGGGATCTCGCCACGTGAGCCCGCCAGGATCCGCTCACTATCGCTGTCGGCAAAACCCAGGGCAGCCGCGTCTACCAAAGCTGTCACTTCCCCGGCAGCCGCAAGCTCACGGGCGCGGCGCACGATATCGCATCCCGGCTCAACGGCCATCGGCCCTGCGACCAGCATGCGCCCCCCGCCCAACGGCAAACGACCGGGTATGGTAATCCAGTCCGCAACCAGCCCCTCACGAGCCGCCGGCGCCTTAAACGCTAGCATGCCAAACTCGACGCGCGCGTCAATTCCCGCCGGAAGCGTGACCGAGCCTGTGCCTTCGGCAACGCAGGAAAGGACTCGCTCCACATGTCGCATCTCTGGACGAGCGCCCGGATCGATGCGTTTGATCGCCAGTCGCACGATGCGCCGCGCGATTACCACCTCGGCCGCAGCAAGGCGTCTGGCATCGAGCACTAGCGCGCCCGCCGCCTCCTTGCGCAGGCAGCTTCGAAACGCCTGTGCCGACAGCTGGGATAGAAACGCATCTTCGTCACCCAAGATCTCACAGGCGGCGCCAATCGTCTTGCACACGCTCGCATTACGCTGTGCCACCACTGGCATTACCCGATGGCGCACGTAGTTTCGCAGATACGAGATATCCTCATTGCTCTCGTCTTCACGCCACGGCTGACCATGTACCTGTAGATAGCCCACGAGCTCGCCATGAGTTAGGTCGAGCAAGGGACGCACCACGATATTCCTCCGGCGAGGAATGCTCGATAGACCAGCGGGCCCCGAACCCTTAATCGCGTTCATCAAAAACGTTTCCGCGCGATCCGAAGACGTGTGCGCGGTGCAGATACGAGCCGCCGTTCGCGGTGCCCCCGTCTGGGCGCAGAGTTCGCGAACATACCTCCGCGCCGCGGCATAGCGCACCTCGCGGGCCGCGGCCTCAATATTGCCCGACTCCCCATCAAAATAAGCGTGCTCCACGCACAGCGGTAAACCATATTTCGCGCAGAGCTCACGCACAAAGGCCTCGTCGCCATCGGACGCCTTGCCGCGCAGATGATGGTTTACATGCAGCACATGCAGGCGCTCGCGAGCAATGGGGGCAACACCGCGTCCGTCTTGGATATCCAGCTTTGATGTGCACGCCATAAGAAGCAGTGCCGTCGAGTCCGCGCCGCCTGATACCATGAGCACGACAGGAGCTGCCTGCTGCCTCGTCCGGGTCTCATCGACTGCCCCAGGCACGGCATGGTGTCCGTAATGCTGTGATACCGTTGGCATTCGCTTCCTCCTTTATTCGTCCGCACCCATTGTATCCTTTGGAATCTTATGTCTCGTCTGCACCTTCATATCCTTGGCAGCGGCTCAAAAGGCAACTGCGCGCTCATCGAAGGCCCCCGGGGGCTCATCATAATTGACGACGGTCTTTCTCGCCGCGAGACATTAAAGCGCATGGCAGAACTGGGACTCTCGGCAGACAACGTCTCGGCTCTTCTCATTACTCATGAGCATAGCGATCACATCAAGGGCCTCGATGTCTGGTGCAAGCACTGGCACGGCCCCCTCTTTGCCAGCAGGGGCACTCTTTCGAGCAAAGAAAATCTTTCGCATCTGCCTGTCGAGGAATTCGATCCCGGTGATACCCTATCCATTGCCGGCATCCACGTGCAAACCTACTCAACGTCACACGATGTCATCAATCCAGTCGGCTATCGATTCGACACCCTCGATGATTCCATCGGTTTTGCCACCGACACCGGAGAGCTATCGAGCCAAGCCATGAACACCCTCGAAGATTGTCGAGTCCTCGCACTCGAAAGCAACCACGATGTGACCATGCTGCGCGAGGGAGAATATCCCCGCTTTCTTCAGGAGCGCATCCTGTCTGCAAGGGGACACCTCTCCAATGGCCAAGCCGCCGAAGCCGCGCGCGAACTTGTTACCGAACGCACCGAACAGCTCATTGCCATGCATATCAGCCAAGATAACAATCGTCCGAGCCTTACCGTCAAAAGCTATGCCAAAGCTCTGACCGCAACCCTGGATGACGAGGTCGGCAGCTCCGCAACCCTTCTCCAAGGATCGCGAAAACTCTCGATACGCCCCGCAAGCCAGCATCGGCCAGTAACCATTCAATAGACTGTCCTAGACAGCAAAAGGGGCCGGGAATCGCTTCCCAGCCCCTTTTGTTATCTTTTAATAGCGCAGAACACCAACGATGTTAGTCGATGGAGATCTTCGTAACGTTCTTCTTCTCGACGATCTTGGGGACCGTAACGGTCAGGATGCCGTCAGCGTACTTAGCCGAGAGGCCCTCGCTCGAAGCGTCCTTTAGATACACGCCACGCGTCGCGCTGTACGAGCTGAACTCCTTCTGCAGGAAGTTCTTGCCCTCGTTCTCCTCGTCTTCCTCGACATTCACGCTAATGGACAGACGACCCTCGTTAAGCTCGACATCGATATCGTCCTTGGCGACGCCGGTCAGATAAGCCTTGACCTCATAGCCGTCGCCCTTATCCTCAACGTCAACGGGAAACGCCTTGGAAGCAATCGAGTTGTTTGCAAGGTCAGTCATATCATCAAACAGATCGAACAGCGAGCTAGCAGAAGGACGAACGCCAAAAACCGAACGATAAGGAACCATGCTTGCCATGTTTACCACTCCTTTTAAGGACTGCCGAGTCATCTTCTAGGTGACTGGGACTTCTTTTGACGCTCTTATATATGCCCACCCAGTGCTCATATATACATCGACTATAAAGTTTTTTGAGTCTAGTACTATAAGCTTATCTAAGTGTGTTTGACTCAGGTTTTAATAAGGTTAAGGTTCTTTGAACCAGAGCTTAAATAACAAGTATGTTCACAGCTACAAATAGCAAGGGGCTTACAATGAGCGCGTACACGTTGTTGGTAACGAGCTAAAGGGCATCATGGACGACCAAAACCAGAACAAAATGTTTATGCCGACGCAGGGGGAAGATACTTCCACGCAGCCGCCGCGGTTCCATCGCCCCCACATCTCGCAAGAGCCCATTAATGATCCGGAGCCCGAGTATGTGACGAGAAATCGATATCAAACGCTCGAGGATGCCCAAACGGGACGTAAACATATGGGCGTCGCCTCGGGAGACCCTGTATATCTGAAAGACGCACCATTATCTAAAAACAGCGCAGCTAGTGATGAGCCGATGAAAGCATCCGCCACTCATCGACAAAGAGGTCCTCGACCAAAGCAAACCTTGACGCATTCGGCTCGCTATCTCGAAACGCCAAAACAGGGAAAATCAATCTTCGTTTCGACAAGTAAACGACGCAAGCAGCATCGACTGACAATCCTGCTTTTGATCATTGCGGTCATAGCAGTTGCCCTTGTTATTAGATTTATCTTCTTTAAATAAGGGCTCAATACCAAAAACGATAAGATCGTCTGGTGTAATTGAGTCATTTACGCCCCATAAACGCAAAAAGGGGGTGGCCGCGAGGCCTCCCCCTTCTCAGTTCAAGCGCACGGCTCGGTGCCGTCCACCGGTCAGCGGCGCCCTGGCCTCCCACGGGCTGACCCCGCAGTACTCTCGGCGCGATGG
>CAJJZO010000061.1 GCA_905197585.1 uncultured Collinsella sp. | reverse complement strand
GTCGTGCAGGGTAGGCTAGATGCAAGCGTAATACGTTAGAGCGCGGCGCCGCCACTTGGGCGGGCCGTGCTTTTTTAAGACGGGAGCTTTCCCGTGAAAGGAGCCGCCCATGGCAGCACCCGAGCAGCTGTTCAACGTCCGTGAGCGCAAGCGTTTTGAGCGCCACGACATTTGGGAGCGCATCACCGAGAACGGCACGATTTCCGCCGCCGTCATGGTCTTCGCCGCCATCGCCGCCGTCATTTGCGCCAACACCGATGCCTACGAGGCCATCCATCACTTTTTGGAGACCCCGCTGTATGTGGGTCTGGGCAACCTTGCGGCCGGTCTCACCGTTGAGCTTTTCGTCAACGACTTCCTCATGGCGATCTTCTTTTTGTTGGTGGGCATTGAGCTTAAGTACGAGATGACAGTTGGCGAGCTCAAGAACCCGCGCCAGGCTATGCTTCCCATGCTGGCGGCCGTGGGCGGCGTCGTCGTTCCCGCCTGCATCTATCTGATCTTTAACCATGCCGGCGCGCACAACGGCTGGGCCATTCCCATGGCAACCGATATTGCCTTTGCGCTGGGCGTGCTGTCGCTTTTGGGCAACCGCGTGCCCAACGGCGTGCGCGTGTTCTTCTCGACGCTCGCCATCGCCGACGACCTCATCTCCATCGCCGCCATCGCCATCTTCTACGGTCAGAGCCCCAATCCGTTTTGGTTGGGCGCCGCCGCGCTTGTGACCTGTGCGCTCGTGTGGCTCAACAAGACGCAGCATTACCGCCTTGCCCCGTATTCGGTACTGGGCCTGCTGTTGTGGTTCTGCATGTTCAAGAGCGGCGTGCACGCTACGCTTGCTGGCGTCATCCTGGCCTTCACCATCCCGGCCAAGTGCGGTGTTAAGCTTGATAGCCTCACCGATTGGCTGGGCGAGTGCTTGCCGCTGCTCGATGACCGCTACGACGACGAGGCGCACATCCTGGGCCAGCATGACTTTACCGTCTCGACCACCAAAGTCGAGCGCGTCATGCACCGCGTGACCCCGCAGCTCATCCGCATGGAGCGCCTGATCTCCACGCCGGTCAACTTTGTGATCCTGCCGATCTTTGCGTTCGTCAACGCACAGGTTCGCCTAGTGGGCGTGGACATGAGCACGCTGCTCACCGACCCGGTGACGCTCGGCGTGTACTTTGGCATGCTGCTGGGTAAGCCGATCGGTATCTTTGGCATGACGTTCGCCTTGGTCAAGCTCAAGGCCTGCGAGCTGCCGCACAATGTCAACTGGCATATGATTGCCGGCGTGGGCATTCTGGGCGGTATCGGCTTTACCATGTCGATTCTCATCAGCGGCCTCGCCTTCCCGACGGCCCAGTTTGAGGTTCTGGCTGCCAAGGCCGCTATTCTCGCCGGCTCTGTCACCGCGGCCGTACTTGGCATGATCTACATGAGTGTGATCTGCAAGCACCCCGCGCCCAAGAACGAGTAGGCGCGTAGAAACAGACGCCAGAGCCTGCTCGAGCGCGTGTAAAACGCGGTTTTGAGTGGTACTTGCCACCTGCCGGACACCCCAGTGGCCAAAAAACGCCGTTTGTGAGTACTGTCACAAACGGCGTTTCATTTTAGGCGCGAAAAATAATGTACAAATCTATTCTGTCTGTGCATTAACGATTGCGTGGCTGGACGAAAAATGCTGATGCATCCTTCCAAAACCGGACACAAAAGGCCAAGACTGGCCTTTTTAATTCAAAATCGCTGTTACTAAAAAAGTAACAGTACTCATATTTGCTATTTTTTGACCACAGGCCCCAATGACTAGGTTTATTCCACGGTGCCGTAGATGGCGCCCCAGCCGTGGGCGGCCAAGGCGGAGTTGAGCTGGTCGCAAAGTGACTGGCGGTCGTAATAGCCGGGCGGTAGCAGGTTCACGATTTCCATGAGATCGGGCGCCAGGTCCAAGATTTCGGCCTGTACGATCAGATCCAGGCGGTCGATGGCGTGGCGGTCGTAAAACAGTCCGTCGACCAGGCGCTGAAGGTCGCCGAATTCCTCGGTCTGGAACGATCCGTACTCCATAGTGCCTCCTTGGGCGCTTCATGCCGGCATGCGCGGCGATTCGTAATTCATTGCGATGGACTTAATCTATCACGGCTTCATAACGTTGCGGCGGTGGCGGTCTATACTTAGACGAACTGCAACGTACCGCTTCGCGAAAGGTCGCACCCATGCAGACGATCTACCAGAAGATGGAAACCACCGAACTCGATGCCGCCATCGAGGCGCTCAAAGCCGAGGTCGCCGAGGTCAAGGCCAAGGGCCTGGCGCTCGACATGGCCCGCGGCAAGCCGTCGCCCTCCCAGGTGGACATCTCTCGACCCATGCTCGATATCCTCAATGCCGATGCCGATCTGCACGACGGCAACGTCGATTGTTCCAACTACGGCTGCTTTGAGGGCATTCCCTCGGCACGCAAGCTGGCAGGGGAGTTCCTGGGCTGCCCCGCTGAGCAGACACTCGTGCTGGGCTCGTCGAGCCTGCTGATCGAGCACGACATCGCCGGCATGTTCTGGCGCTGTGGCTCGTGCGGCAGCGAGCCCTGGGAGGCTTACGAGGCAGCGCACGACGGCAAGAAGGTCAAGTTCCTGTGCCCTGTTCCCGGCTACGATCGCCACTTTGGCATCACCGCCGACTTGGGCATCGAGAACGTTCCCGTCGCGATGACCGACAACGGCCCCGATATGGACGAAATCGAGCGCCTGGTTGCCGCCGACGATTCCATCAAGGGTCTATGGTGCGTGCCCAAGTATTCCAACCCCACGGGCATCACCTTTAGCGAGGACACTGTGCGTCGCCTGGTCGAGATGCCCACGGCCGCGCCCGATTTCCGCATCTTCTGGGACAACGCCTACTGCGTGCACGACCTGTACGACGAGACCGATGAGCTCGCAAACATTTTTGACCTCGCTCGCGCGGCGGGCACCGAGGACCGCGTGGTGGCCTTTGCCTCGACGTCCAAGATCACCTTCCCGGGCGCCGGTATCGGCTTTATCGGTGCGAGCCCCGCGGTTATCGCGGAGTTCTCCAAGCGCCTGAAGGCCGGCCTCATCAGTGCCGATAAGCTCAACCAGCTGCGTCACGTGCGCTTCCTTCCCACCATCGAGGCGGTCAAGGAGCACATGAAAAAGCATGCCGAGTTTTTGCGCCCGCGCTTTGAGGCCGTTGAGCGCAAGCTCACCGAGGGCTTGGGCGATACGGGTTGCGCTACTTGGACGCACCCCCGCGGCGGCTACTTTGTAAGCTTCGATGGTCCCGAGGGCTCGGCCCAAAAGGTCGCCGCGCTCTGCGCCGACCTGGGCGTCAAGCTCACACCGGCCGGCGCCACTTGGCCCTATGGCAAGGACCCGCGCGACACCAACATCCGCATCGCGCCGAGCTATCCCACGGTCGAGGACCTGGAGGCCGCGCTCGACGTGCTGGTGCTGGCCGTTAAGCTTGTCGCTGCCGAGCTTGCTCGTGCCGAGCGCGCCTAACGCCTAGGGCCCCGCAAGTCCGCGCCCAGTACTATCCGCACTTTCGATACGTAAAGGAGCGTATACATGGATTTGGGTATTTCCACCAACCCCACGCCGGAGACCTACACCATTAAGGTAACCGGCGAGATCGATATCTCTAACGCCGATAGCCTGCGCAATGCCATCGACCTGGCGCTCGAGCAGCCCACTGAGGCCGTTGAGCTCGATTTTGCCCAGGTGAGCTACATCGACTCGACGGGCATTGGCGTGCTCGTGGGCGCCGCGCACCACGCGGTCGACCACGGCAAGCGCTTTAGCTGCACCAATGTGCAGCCCCCGGTGATGCGCGTGGTTCAGCTGTTGGGTGTCGACCAGGAGATTTCGATCACCGCTGCATAATCTTTGCCCCCAAAAGGGCATGCCGTTTGGCATATGTTTGTGATGCGCTCGGACGTTTTGGCGTCCGGGCGCTATACTTGACCGAATGAATAGACGAGTTCCGGCCGAATGGCGCGGTGCGGGCTCGACTCACATCGAGCCTTGGAGGTATGTGTGTTTGGTATTGGAGAGGGTGAGCTCGCGATCATCGTGGTCTTCGGCTTTTTGCTGTTTGGCCCGGATAAGCTCCCGCAGATGGGCCGTACGATCGGCCGTGCCATCCGTCAGTTCCGCGAGACGCAGGAAAAGATGACGGCCGTTGTTCAGTCCGAGATCATCGACCCGGTAAGCGAGGCCGCGTCGGCCCCGGTCAAGCCCAAGAAGGCTGCCGTCGATGATGATTCCGATGCGGACGAGGATGCCGTCGAGACGGCTGCGCCCGCAAAGAAGGAGACCTTTGCCGAGCGCCGTGCCCGCCTTGCCGCCGAGAAGGCCGCAAGCGAGGGTGCCACCGAGGGCGAAGGCGCTGCTGATGAGGCCGAGCCCGCCAAGGCCGAGCCTGCCGCTGCCACCGTCGATCCCGAACCTGCTGCAGAGCCGGAGCCCGAGCCCGAGCCGGCAGAGCCCACGACGGCCGATCTCTACGCCCGTCGTCCCCGCAAGCGCAAGGCCGTCGTCGACCAGCTCGCTCGCGAGCTCGAGGCCGAGGACGACGCTGCCGCCGCCGACGCCTCGAAGGGAGGCGATGAGTAATGCCTATCGGACCTGCGCGTATGCCGCTCTTCGATCACCTGGGAGAACTCCGTCGCCGCCTGACCATCGTGGTCGTGTCGGTGTTTGCCGCCGCTATCGTGCTGTATTTCGCCACGCCTGTTGTGCTCGACATCCTGGAAGATCCCATCCGCTCCTTTGTGCCGGACGGTAAGTTCTACATCACTACCACGCTCGGCGGCTTTGGCTTGCGCTTCTCGCTGGCCATCAAGATGGCCGTGGTCATGTGCACGCCCATGATCATCTGGCAGATTCTAGCGTTTTTCCTGCCGGCGCTTCGACCCAACGAGCGCAAGTGGGTCGTGCCCACGGTGCTCGCCTCGACGGTGCTGTTCTTCCTGGGTGCCATCTTCTGCTACTTCATCATCATTCCTGCGGGCTTTGAGTGGCTCATCGGCGAGACCTCGGCCGTCGCTACGGCACTGCCCGATCTGGAGAACTACGTCAACATGGAGCTGCTCTTTATGATCGGCTTTGGCGTGGCGTTTGAGCTGCCGCTCATCATCTTCTATCTGTCCGTCTTCCACATCGTGTCCTACGCTGCTTTCCGCGGTGCCTGGCGTTATGTATACGTTGGCCTGCTCGTGGGTTCGGCTGTGATCACGCCCGACGGCTCGCCCGTTACGCTGGGTCTCATGTATGGCGCCCTGCTCTCGCTCTACGAGATTTCGCTCGCCATCGCCCGTGTGGTCATTACCGCGCGCGAGGGCAAGGAGGGCCTGTTTGTGAGTCGTCTGGACCTGTTCTCGGACGATGAGGACGACGAGGAGTAAATCGGTATGCACGAGGTTGGCATTGTCAACGGCATACTCGATACAGTGATTCGCGCGGCGCGTGGGGCGGGGGCCTCGCGCGCCGTTTTGGTAACGCTGCGTATCGGGGATATGACCGAGGTCGTGCGCGAGGCGCTCGACTTTGCCTGGGAGACGTTTCGCGATGAGGACCCGCTCACGCGCGGCTGCGAGCTTGCCGTAGAGGAAGTCCATCCACAAAGCGAGTGTCTGGACTGCGGCGAGGTCTTTGAGCACGACCGCTTCCATTGCCGTTGTCCCCAGTGCGGTGGCGCCAATGTGCGCCTACTGCACGGCCGCGAGCTCGACATCGCCAGTATAGAAATCGAAACCCCCGACGATTAGCCCGCCAGCAACCTGGGGACGGGGTATAAATGGTAGAAGTAAGGAGCGCCGAGTATGGCCGAGAAAACGATTGATATCGCATCGCCAATTCTGTCGCGCAATGAGCGCCTGGCAGATCAGCTGCGACAGCGATTTAAAGAGACAGGCACCTATGTGATCAATGTGCTGTCGAGCCCTGGCTCGGGCAAGACCACTACGATTCTGGGCACCAACGAGCGCCTGCGCGACAAGGCCGGCTTGTGCTGCGCCGTCATCGAGGGCGATATCGCCTCGGACGTCGACGCCATCACCATGAAGGAAGCCGGCATGCCCGCCATCCAGATCAACACGGGCGGCCTGTGCCATCTCGAGGGCAACATGATCATGGAGGCCGTTGACGCCTTCGACCAGGCTGTGGGTCTGGAAAACATCGACGTCATCTTTATCGAAAACGTGGGTAACCTGGTCTGCCCAGTCGACTTTGACCTGGGCGAGAACCTGTCCATCATGATCCTCTCGGTGCCCGAGGGCGACGACAAGCCCATCAAGTACCCGGGCATCTTCCAACACGCCGGCGCGCAGCTGCTCAACAAGGTTGACGTGGCTCCGGCTTTCGATTTTGACATGGATAGGTATACTAAGACACTCGATGACCTCAATCCACAGGCGCCGCGGTTTGCCGTGAGCGCGCGCAAGGGCGAGGGCATGGATGCCTGGTGCGATTGGCTCATCGGGCAGATTGAGCAAGCAAGGGCGTAAGTCGGCCGCCATACGGGCGGGCGTAGCCGCAGAGATACGAGATAGGAGCCTCTTTTGAAGCTCATCATCGCCGAGAAAAACGACGCCGCGCGTCAGATCGCCGAGCGTCTGTCCACGGGCAAGCCCAAAAAGGACAAGGTGTACAACACCGCCATCTACCGTTTTGAGTGGAAGGGCGAGGAGTGCGTGACCATCGGCCTTGCCGGTCACATCCTAGCGCCCGATTTTTGCGACAGCGTGCTGTTCGATAAAAAGCTGGGCTGGTATTCGGTCACCGAGGACGGCGAGATGCTGCCGGCCGACATACCCGATGGCCTGGCGCGTCCGCCCTACGACACCAAGCGCAAGCCGTTTCTTGCCGATGGCATCTCAATCAAGGGCTGGAAACTCGAGAGCCTGCCTTACCTCACCTGGGCGCCCGTCATTAAGCTACCGGCCGAGAAGGAACTCATTCGTTCGCTCAAGAACCTCGCTAAAAAGTCTGACAGCGTCATTATCGCCACGGACTTCGATCGCGAGGGCGAGCTAATCGGTTCGGACGCCCTCAACAAGGTGCGCGAGGTGGCGCCGGACTTGCCGGTTGCCCGCGCCCAGTACTCTTCGTTTACCAAGGCCGAGATCACGCAGGCCTTCGATAATCTCGTCTCGCTCGACCAGAATCTGGCCGACGCCGGCGAGAGCCGCCAGCACATCGACCTCATTTGGGGTGCGGTGCTCACGCGCTACCTGACGCTCGCCAAGTTTGGCGGCTTTGGTAACGTGCGCTCTGCCGGCCGTGTGCAGACGCCGACGCTTGCCCTGGTGGTCGAGCGCGAGCGCGAGCGCATGGCGTTTGTGCCCGAGGACTATTGGCAGATTCGCGGCATGGGTGCCGCGCAAGGCGCTGCCGAGGACGATCGCTTTAAGATCGCGCACAAGACGGCGCGCTTTACCGACAAGGATGCTGCTGAGACGGCGTACGGTCACGTTGACGGTGCCAAGACGGCAACCGTCGCCGCGGTGACCAAGCGCTCGCGCAAGCAGCAGCCGCCCACGCCGTTTGCGACCACCTCGCTGCAGGCAGCCGCTGCGGCCGAGGGTATCTCACCTGCGCGTACCATGCGCATCGCCGAGTCCCTCTACATGGCGGGTCTTATCAGCTACCCGCGTGTCGACAACACCGTGTACCCCGCGACGCTCGATCTGGGCGCCGTGGTGAGCGACCTGGCAAAGATCAACCCGGCGCTGGCGCCTGTGTGCAAAAAGGTGCTCGCCGGCCCCATGAAGCCCACGCGCGGCAAGGTCGAGACCACCGACCACCCGCCTATCTACCCTACGGGCGAGGGCGATCCGTCCACACTCGACGGCGGCCAGCGCAAGCTCTACGACCTCATCGCCCGCCGCTTCCTAGCGACGCTTATGGGTCCCGCGACCATCGAGAACACCAAGCTCGAGCTCGATGTGAACGGCGAGCCGTTCGTGGCTTCGGGCGATGTGCTCGTGACTCCGGGCTTCCGCGAGGCGTATCCGTATGGACTTAAGCGCGATGAGCAGATGCCGCCGCTGGAGCAGGGCGATACGGTCGACGTGTTCGACATTAAGCTCGAGGCAAAGCAGACCGAGCCGCCCGCGCGCTACAGCCAGGGCAAGCTCGTGCAGGAGATGGAAAAGCGCGGCCTGGGCACCAAGTCCACGCGCGCGAGCATCATCGAGCGCCTGTATGCCGTGCGCTATCTCAAAAACGATCCCGTTGAGCCGAGCCAGCTGGGCATTGCCATCATCGATGCGCTGTCACAGTTTGCCCCGCGCATCACGAGCCCCGATATGACCAGTGAGCTCGACGGCGACATGACCCGCGTCGAGCGCGGCGAGGACACCGAAGAGCATGTCGTGACGCACTCGCGCGCGCTGCTGGCTGGCGTGCTCGACGAGCTGCTCAAGCACACGCAGGAGCTGGGCGACGCCATCAGCGACGCCGTCACGGCCGATGCGCGCGTGGGCGCTTGCCCCAAGTGCGGCAAGGACCTGGTCATGAAGACGAGCGCCAAGACCCGTGGCAGCTTTATCGGCTGCATGGGTTGGCCCGACTGCGATGTGACCTATCCGGTGCCGAGCGGCGTTAAGGTGAGCCCGCTCGAGGGCGAGGCGGCCGTGTGCCCCGAGTGCGGCGCGCCGCGCATTAAGTGCCAGCCGTTCCGTCAGAAGGCCTTTGAGATCTGCGTGAACCCCACGTGCCCCACTAACTACGAACCCGACCTTAAGGTGGGTGAGTGCAAGGTATGTGCCGAGGCCGGACGCCATGGCGACCTGATCGCACACAAGAGCGAGAAGAGCGGCAAGCGCTTTATCCGCTGCACCAACTACGATGACTGCGGCGTGAGCTATCCTCTGCCGGCGCGCGGTAAGCTCGAGGCGACGGGTGAGACCTGCCCCGAGTGCGGCGCCCCCATCGTGGTGGTCAACACGGCGCGCGGCCCGTGGCGCATCTGCGTGAACATGGACTGCCCGACCAAGGAGAAGAAGCCCGCCCGCGGCCGCAAGACCACGACCAAGGCGAGCACGGCCAAGAAGACGACGGCGGCAAAGAAGACTGCTGCCAAAAAGACGACGGCGAAAAAGACGACGTCCAAGAAGTCGACTACCAAAAAGACCGCTGCCGACAAGTAGCC